>NZ_JADOVC010000048.1:0-13435 GCF_015751645.1 Flavobacterium sp. CG_9.1 | reverse complement strand
ATCCTAATTTAAGTTTAAAAAGTGGCATATCTTCAACCGGAATCCGTACCTCTTTTTTACTGGAAAGAGTGGCACATCATCAACTGGTTTATCCACGCTTGTATTGGAGCAGTGCGCTGATCAAAATTTGATGGGTTATTGGATGCCCTTCAAACGCAGATAATAATTTTCTGAAATCCATGATTAAGATAGTTACGTAAAATTATAAACCGATACTCGATAAAATATCGAGTATCGGTTCTCGAATATACATTTTTTATTGTAATTTTAAAAGTGTTTAATCGGTTTTAAATAGATTATATATCCGTAAAAATACATATAAGTTATACAATAGGTTTTCATCAACAGATTAATTATGAAAACACTATAATTGAATATTGTGGCTCTGTCGCAGCTAAATTTAAGTTTTAGCTTTTTTAAAGTACTTAAGCTAAGGAATACAAAGGTTTTTGTATTATTCTTTAGGCAGTATATTTTAAGCTTAGGTTTACTTTAAGTTAGCCTGATGTTTAAGAGATAAAGAAAAAGAGATGAATTCACGTTGTCCATTCTGCTACGAATATGAAACATTGATAAAAGCGTTTCATATATTGGAGTTATCAAAGCTTATAATAAGTGTTTCTTTTCTAAAATAGGAATTCGACCATGTAAGTATCTTAATAATATAGTCGATCAAGATCATGGTTTTATTAAACGGAAGATTTTAAACAGATTGGGATTTAAAAGCTTCCAATGAACTAGCTGAACTTTGATTGGAATCGAAGTTGTGAAGATGTTAAGAAAGAAACAGATGTTAAATCCTAGTATAACTGTGTTTACATCCTTTTGTAAGTTGCCGGCATAATTTTTCTACTTTGATTACTTTATGTTTTAAATTGACAGCTGCGGAAGAATCCTTTAAGGTGGATTTACTCCTATAAGCACAATGGTAGTAACTTCTTACTGCCCACAAAACATCTCAAGAAATTGAGAGGTTTTTTTGTGTTATAATTTTTCTCCATACATTTAGACTTGATCCAAATTGATCCTTAATTAAGCAACTAGACAAATTATAAAAGTGGTTTTCCCATCGTCATTTCTATACGCCAAATAACCTCCATGTGCTTCCACAATGCTTTTTGACAAGGTTAATCCAATTCCTGCACCTTCTTTTCGAGTGGTAAAAAAAGGGAGGAAAATTTTGTTTTCTATTTCGGGTTCAATACCTTTTCCATTGTCTGATATTGTAATGAATGTTCTATTTTCTTTGGCCTCAGTCGAAATAAACACCCTTTTTTGTCCTATATCTTTTAACGCATAAATACAATTGGTCAAAAGATTGATAAATACTTGTTCCATTTGTTGCGAATCAATATTTAGCCAATTATTCAGAGAAATAGTATTTATGACTTCTATACTTTCTTTTTTAAATAATGGAGACATAATTTCTAGACTGTTTTCTATGATTTGTTGAAGAGTTATTTGTTCCTTTTTAGGCGCAGGCAACATAGCGATTTTGCGGTAGCTTTCTACAAATTGCTGCAAATGGTCGCTTCGCCTCAACATCGTGGCAACACTGTTTTTCATATCGTCAAGATCTTCCGTCGAAATAGTTTCCTGTTGAACCAATTCCTGTAAATTCTGGGAAAGTGATCGAATGGGAGTGATCGAATTTAAAAGCTCATGCGAGATCACCTTCATCAAATTTACCCATGCCTCTTTCTCTTTTTTCTCGATTACATTTTGAATTGAATCCAGTAAAACGATGAAATAATCTTGGTTGAAAATTTCACTCCTCGAAGTTTGTATCACAAAAGTTTGCGTGTCTTGCTGGTTGACGCGAATCTCTAATGAAGTTTTGATTTCCTGAAAATTTTGCTCCTCAATAATTTTGCATAGTAAAGGCAAATGATTTTTCAGATACTTCCATTTCGAAACTTTTGGTACATCAAAATGCTTGGAGAAGTAATCATTCATCAAAAAGATATTCCAGTCACTTTCTTCCTTTTGCAGAATAATAATTCCTGTTTCAATAGTATTTAGAATAGAACGATACACTATATCTTTTGAAACCTGCTCGTTTTCTTTATTTTTTAGCGTTTCGTACAGCTTGAATAAACTAGAATAATTTTGATACGATTTATGTTTCGAAAAATCTGATGTAAAATCATTTTGTAAAATAGAGGTAATCGTTTTATCATAAATCAAAAAGGCTTTTTTGATATAAAAATACATTTCGACTAAGAGCAGAAAAAGTACAAAAAGCCCAAAAAGTGCTGAAAAAAGTAATCCTTTTTGAAAAATAAATATGGAAATTCCGGAAAGGCAAAGAATAAAAATTAATCTAAGAAAAAGGTGCTGGTATATTTTTAAGGATTTAAACATACTAGTTGATGTTATATTTTTCTAAACGTCGGTATAATGCACCTCTGGATAATCCTAGTTCTTCGGCAGTTTTACTAATATTGTTGTTGTTTTTCAACAGGATTTTCTCAATAGCAGTTTTTTCTATTGCCGAAAGTTGAATATCATCTTGATTCTCTTCATAAGTTGTGATTTGCTCTAAATCTAAATCTGAAACGTTAATATGATTGTTCTCACAAAGAATCACTGCGCGTTCTATTCGGTTTTCCATTTCACGAATGTTTCCGTTCCAAGCGTGATTTGCTATCTGTTCCAATGCTTTTTCGTCAAAAGTAATTTCATCCCTTCCGTATTTATCAGTCATTTTTTTTAGAAGATACTGAGCCAAAGGAATTTTATCTTCATTTCGCTCCCGCAATGGAGGCAACACGATTTCCATAGTATTGATGCGATAATACAAATCTTCTCTAAAGTTTTTGTCGGTAACTTCCTGTTTCAAATTCAAGTTGGTGGCAGTAATAATGCGAAAATTTAATGGCCTTGCTTTTGATTCTCCTAATCGGGTTACCATTTTGGTTTGAATTATCTGCAAGAGTTTAGATTGTAAATGCAATGGGACGTTTCCTATTTCATCCAAAAAAATAGTGCCGTTTTGAGCCATTTCAAAGCGTCCAGGAGTATCAGTTTTCGCATCGGTAAAAGCCCCTTTAGCATAGCCAAATAATTCGCTTTCAAAAATATTGGAATTCAAAGAACCCAAATCAACGTGAATAAAAGGACTGTTTTTTCGCTCCGATTGCAGATGGATATGATGTGCCAAAACAAATTTACCAGTTCCGTTCTCGCCAAGGATTAAAACATTGGCATCGGTTTTGGCCACTTTGTCGGCCAGAGAATAAGCTTTTTTTATAACATCTGAATTACCAACAAAAAAATCGTCTACAATCTCGATATTATTTGATTTCTTCTGCTCTTTACGTCTTTTATCGACAGCTTGTTTTACAACGCTAAGTAATTTTGTATTGTCCCAAGGCTTTAAAATATAATCAAAAGCCCCTGACTTTAATCCTTCAACAGCCGTTTCTACTTTGCCAAAAGCGGTCATTAAAATAACAATGGTTTTTGGCGAAAGCGTTTTTATTTCCTTTAAAAGATACAAACCTTCTTTTCCGTCTTCAAATCCTATTCTGTAGTTCATGTCGAGTAAAACCACATCTATTGTATTTTTTACTAATAATTCAACCACATTCTTAGGGTTATTGAGCGTATAAATATTTTCAAAATGCTTTTTAAGTAGCATTTTTGAAGCAAAAAGAATATCTTCTTGGTCGTCTATGACTAATATGGAGGCGTTGGTCTTTTTCATTATAACGTAATATCTGTATTTTTTTATTCAGAAAATGGAATCATTGTTCGGTTTCGGACAAATAGTGTTCAATTATGGACATCGTGTAAATTTTATTTAAATTAAAAACCTAACAATAAAATTATTACAGTTTTTAATTTTATGGTACGATTATCCTAATGGACTACACAAATAATAAACAATGGACTCCAAAATCGTACGTAAAACTAACAAAAATAAGTATCTTTTAATCGTTTTGCCAATTATCTTACTCCTCGGGTATTTTGTCTTTACTTCTGTGACTAAAAAAAGAAGTTTAAACGTAAAAAAAGTTGAAATTACGATTAAGACCGTAGAAAATAATTTTTTCGAAGATTTTATGTCTTTTCAGGCAAAAGCCGTTCCTTTAAATTCAATGTTAGTTAATATTATTGAAGGTGGAGCTGTTCAGGAAATATTTGTTGAAAACGGCGATATGGTCGTTAAAGGACAACCGTTAGCGCGCTTGTATAATCCTAATGCTGAACTTGCGTACATGCAGCAGGAAACAGCGATTATCGAACAAGTCAATAATTTGAACAAAGCCAAACTCGATTTAAGAAATCAGGAATTGAATTTAGAAAAAGACTTGATTGGTATAGAGCACGATTATCTTGATGCTAAAAACTTATTCGAATTGAATCAAAAACTTTTTGACAAAGAAATACTTTCAAAAAATGAATGGGAAAAGACCCAAGAAAATTATCGTTTTCAAAAAGAGCGCATGAACATCATCAAAAAAAGTGTTAAAAAAGAAAAATTAGCAAATCAAGTCCAGATAGGACAATTGAATCAATCTATTGATTTTATGAATAAAAGTTTGGATATTTTGAGAATGAATAAAAAGAATTTTCTAATCACAGCACCCATTTCCGGAAGACTTTCTTCCTTTGAACCTATACTCGGGAAAACCTATGTGCAAAATACAAGTATTGGTTCTATTGATGACAGGAAAGGCTATAAATTGATGGCCGACATCGATGAATTTTATTTGGATAAAATTGCAGAGCAACAAAAAGGAACAGTAGATTTTGAAAATAAATCCATCGAAGTTCAAATAACTAAAGTGATTCCCGAAATTAAAAATGGAAGGTTTCAAGTAGAATTGGATTTTGTTTCTTCTGAAAAATTAGATTTAAAACAAGGATTAAGTTTTGGAGTAAAATTAAATCTGTCAGAAAAAACCAAGACCTTAGTGCTTTCAAAAGGAAGCTTTAACGAAGAAACTAGCGGAAAATGGATTTTTGTTGTCAATGGCAACAAAGCAGAGAGAAAAGCAATCAAATTGGGGCGAGAAAACCCTTTGTATTATGAAGTTCTCAGCGGTTTAAAAGCGGGCGAAAAAGTGATCACTTCGTCATATAAAGATTATAAAAAAGTCGAGATTTTGAATTTAGAATAAAGAAAAAGAGCTTAGAGGAAAGAAACAATAGTAAAGAATAAATAATAAAGAATAAAGAAAAATAAACAAATATCATCAATCAAAAAACGAATAATAGTATGATTCAAATTAGAAATCTTTCAAAAGTATTTAGAACCGAAGAATTGGAAACAATGGCATTGAGTGAAGTTTCACTTACCATAAATCAAGGTGATTTTGTTTCAATTATGGGGCCTTCGGGAAGTGGAAAGTCCACTTTATTAAATATTGTTGGATTGCTGGATAGCGCTTCGAGCGGAAGTTATAAGTTGCTCAATCAAGAAATGATTGGGCTGAAAGAAAAAGAAAAATCGAAAGCCAGAAAAGAAAATATTGGCTTTATTTTTCAGAATTTCAATTTGATTGACGAATTGTCGGTTTATGATAATATTGAATTGCCGTTGATTTACAATAAAGTTCCATCTTCTGACAGAAAGAAAAAAGTAGAAGCAATAGCTGATAAATTAGGACTTTCCCACCGATTAAAACATTATCCACAACAGCTTTCCGGAGGACAACAACAACGTGTAGCCGTGGCAAGAGCCTTAATTAACGATCCGAAAATTATTCTTGCCGATGAACCAACAGGAAATCTGGACAGCAAAAATGGAAATGAAGTAATGGAACTTTTAACTGATTTACATGCCAATGGAGCCACAATATTAATGGTAACGCACTCTGATTATGATGCTTCTTTTTCTCAAAAAACCATTTTGATGAAAGATGGAATGATACTTTCAGAAAAAGTTAATAACAGGAACGTGGATATATTAGGAACGGAATCTAAAAACTAAAATCATGCTAAAAAATTGGATAACTATATTTTTATACCACCTCAAAAATAATAAGCTATTTTCTGCCTTGAATATTTTTGGATTGGCCATTGGAATTTCAGGATTAATTTTCGCATTACTGTATTGGAATGAAGAACAAAGTTATGATGCTTGGAATCCCGAAAAAGACAATGTGTATCAGGTTTTAGTGCAGTTAACAGGAATGCCAGTTTTTTCAGATTGTGCTTTATTCCTAAAACCTATTATAGATAAAGATACTAATGTAGAAAAGGTAGTTTATGCTGACAGCTGGTATCAAAAGGATAAAATTATCTACAAAGGGAAGAGAGAAATAGTTGATAAAATTATTAATGTTGAGCCTGATTTCTTTTCTCTTTTTCCATTTGAAATTATTAAGGGAGATGTGGTTTCGGCATTAAAAGATGATTCAAGTGTTGCTATTTCAGATGTGATTGCTAAACGAGTTTTTGGTAACGAAAATCCGATTGGTAAACAAATAACATGTTTGGATCAAATGTTTATAGTGCGCGCTTTGTATCATATTCCAGGGAACTCTTCAATTGCTCCAGATGTTATAATGAATAAAATGACGCAGTTCAAAAGTGAAAATACGACAGGACCTTTTATATTCAAGTTACTTCTTAAAATTAAAGATCCATCAAAAATTGAGAATACTCGAAAGAGTTTAGAGAAAACTTACAACCAAGATTTTGTTCGGAGAATTGCCAAGGAAGAAGGTTTTACTTTAGAAGAAATGGCTAAGAAAATGGGTCATTTTAATGTAGTTATAGAGCCACTTTCAAAAGCGAGATTACATTCTATTACAGATGGATATCCAGAAGGGAGAGGAAATTATCAGTTTTTGTTGATTATGGTTGGGTTATCTGTTTTAATTCTCATTCTTTCGATTGTAAATTATATCAATTTGGCTACAGCGAATGCGGTTAAACGTGCTAAAGAAGTCGGTGTTCGTAAAGTTGTGGGGGCTTCAAAAGGTACTATTGTTATTCAATTTATTTTTGAAACTGCTCTAATAAGTTTGTTTTCGATTTTATTAGCATTAGTCATTGTTGAGTTGACTTTGCCGTATTACAATGATTTTTTAAATAAGAGTTTACGAATAATTGGTAGTCAGTTTTATCTGCAATTACTTCTGATTTTCTGTATTACAGTTTTGGTCGCAGGAATACTTCCAGCCGTTTACGTTGCTAATTTCGAAACTTTAAAAGTTCTCAAAGGCAATTTTGGAAGAAGTAAAAACGGAATCTGGTTGCGTAACGGAATGTTGATTTTCCAGTTTACAGTGGCTACTTTCTTTATTGTTGGTTCTTATATTGTGTATCAGCAAATCGATTATCTAACCAATAAAGATTTAGGTTTTAAAGGAGATCAAGTGATTGAAATTAATTTGAATTTTCCGGATTCGGATTATGAATTGGAAAACGTAGGGCAAAATATCTACAACAAATACAGTACCATAAAACAAGAACTGGCTAAAATAAAAGGTGTAGAACAAGCTTCTACAGGATTGATTTCATTTGATGGTTCAGATGATTCATTAGGAGGTGTATTGTACAATGATGAACTTTTTAAAGCACGAACAATTGCACTTGATTTTGGTATGTTCGAAATGATGAAAATAGAAGTAGTTAAAGGAAGGTCTCTTGATCAGAAACATGCTTCGGATACTATTACTTCTGTGGTGATTAATGAAACAGCACAAAAGTTGATGAACATGAAAGAGCCTATAGGAAAAGAACTAATTATCAAAGAACGAAAATTAAAAATCATAGGAGTTGTTAAAGATTTTAATTTATTAAGTCCTGAAGTTGAGATGTCAGGGATGTATTTCTATCATCTTAAAACGGTAGATATTGCTCAAAATATCAATAAGGTTTTCGTAAGACTAAAATCGGATAATATTGAAAATACAATTACCGATATCGAAAAATTATGGACAAAAATGGATACTGAGTATCCTTTTAAATACGATTTTGTCGATAAACAATATGCAAGAACTTATGAATCGTATGTGAAGCAAAAGAATCTATTTTCATTGTTGAATGTAGTGGTAATTCTAATCGCTCTTTTCGGGTTATTCGCCTTGGCTTCGTATTCAATTCAAAGACGCATGAAAGAAATTGCAATCAGAAAAACGCTTGGAGCAGAAACCAATTTATTATTGAAAGAACTCTCTAAACAGTATGTTTTGTATTGTGTCATTGGGTTTTTAATTGCTTTGTTTCCCACCTATTATTTATTGAATATGTGGCTTGAGAATTTTGCTTTTAGAATTGAAATGACCTTGTTTCCTTTCCTTTTTGGCTTTATAATATTATTGGTTTTAACGTTAATCATTGTTTTGTTAAGAGCCTATCAAGCAACAAAAACAGATGTTTTGAAATATTTAAAATATGAATAAAAAAATTGTTTTTACGGTTGTCTTTTTAGCCTTTTGTGCATTGGCAAGTGCTCAGGATACTTCTTGGTCGCTCACACGTTGTATGGAAACGGGATTGCAGAAGACTATTGAAATAAAAATCAGACAGCTGGAAATTAAAAGAACACAAAAATCACAAAATTCGGTTTTAAATCGAATGTTACCTACTGTCGATTTGTATGGACAGCAGGGTTATAATTTTGGTAGCACCATTGATCCTTCGACTAATGGAAGAGTAAGTTCTAATATTCAAAATGATAATTTCTATCTCAATGCCAAAACGAATCTGATTGATTTCAGTGCTTTTGCGAATGCTAAAAAAGACAAAATTAATATTGAGCAAGCCAAAGCCGAGATGGAAGTTGTAGAAAACGAATATAAATTGCAAATTTTGGAAAGTTATTATCAAGTACTTTACATAAAGGAATTATTGAAAATCCAAAAAGAGCAACTCAAGCAAGCTTTATTCAATTTAGACAGGGTAACTAAAGAAGTTGCCATTGGAAGCAAACCTCAAAGTGATTTGTATGATATGCAATTGAGCTTTTCGGAGGAAGAAAACCGAAATCTGGAAACCGAACAATTGTATTCTATTAAAAAAATACAATTGTTCCAGTTGATGAATATTGTGGATGTGGCGACAGACGAAGTAATATTAGAACCTTATTTAAAGGAGGCAAATAAAGATTTTGATACTGAGTTGTATAATCCTAAAATTAAACTTGCCGAGCTCAATTATCAAAACAGTTTACAGTTGATCGGTTTAGAAAGAGCCAGCAATTATCCGATACTGTCAGCGTATTATGGATATTCTACTTTTTATTATAAAAATATAAAACAAGCAAATGCCAACACAGATTCTTTTTTCAATCAATTAGAAGATAATAAAAGTCAACAAGTTGGTATGCAGTTGAGTGTTCCTGTTTTCAATGGCTTTAGGAACAATAAAAAAATCAGTGCATCAAAAATAGCAGGTGATCAGGCAAAACTCACTATAGAAAAAGAAAAACAACAATTGGACAAACAAGTAGTATTGGAAGAACAAACCAAAAGAAATTATTTGCAGCTTCAGAATAAATTGGTGGAGAAAGAAAAGTATGCCAAAGCTTCTCTAGCAACTACTCAAGCTAAATTTATAAGCGGCAAAGTGGAAGCTATTTTATATTCCTCAGTAAAAAATCAAGTACTATCAGCTGAGTTTGAAGTATTAAAAAACAAACTTCAACTTCAGTATATTGGCCTGAAAATAAATCTGTTAAAACAGGATCGGTTGTAAAAATAAAGACTTAATATTTAAAAGAATTTATAATCTAAAATAGTAACGATAACTTCTTCAAATGCTGCATGAAATGGTTCGAACCCCTAATCGGCTGCATAATGACAAATAACGCCACTGGAAGACAGTGGCGTTATTTTTTTATAAGCTTTTTCCATAAACACTTACTATAAATAACAGCTTGATCTAAGCTTTTAACAATTTATAGATTAATGCGGCCTAAACCAGCAAGAGAATTAATTATCAAATTCATTCGGCGCAATGCATTCCTTCCAATATTACATTATTTTAAAAATAGTATTTTTAGTTGTCCAGAACCGCCTATTAATATAGAAGATAATTTAGCTTCATCATCTTTGCAAGAGCGTACATTTTGAAAGTAGCCCGTTATGGCGTTATAAGCTCCAAAGACAGACCCTTTGGTAGTGTCCATCAGCTGAGTCGGATCGCACATGGCATATTCGAAAGCACTTTCTACCATATTGACAAAACAGGAATAAGATCTTCGGTTGGGCCCTCTTGCAGGGCCCTAATCACTTCTTCGCTTGGCGCTAAGGCAGATTGTATGAGTTTTTTTACTTCATTGTCGGAGATTAGCACTTTGTCCAGTTGTTGAAAATAGCCTCCATTTGTAGGGATAACCTATCAGATATGCCCATGACTTTGTATTCCTATTCCAAGTGCTGTTTGGCGTTAGAAGTAAGTCTGATGCGTACGGTATTGCTCTGGTTGCGCAAAGCGGCATTAAGCGTATTGGCGCATACGATACGCATGGGTGTAAAAGCCACTGTAATGCTACCACTTCCATCATGTGAGGTAGTCAGGAAAAGGTATTTTTCGATAATATCATCCTTGCGCACCCGAATATAGTAGGGTAGTTTAGCAGTAATAAAAATACGTTCCCCTTTGCCTAAAGCCCCTAATGTTTCGTATAGCATACCGTCACCATCTACATGCTATCAAAAAAGGAAAAAGCATCCCTATTTTGCACGATTTAGTAGTCTTTTCCTATTACACCTAAAACGGTATTGTTGTCGGTGCGCACCGTACTGAAATAATTTGGGACTTCGATATTGCTGTCTTATAAACTAGGTGTAAAAAGTTTTCTTTTTTCGACTTCATAGTCCAGTTCTGCATATTTAATTGCTTCTACACTAGTGCTATAGTGCTGTATAATCTGTCCTAAATTATACCATGCTTTTTCTTTCACGCTAAAATAACTGTGTTTTTGGTCTTGCTCGTTGTAATAAATGTTGTGTGCCATGATATTAAAAATTTAATGATTAATAAATGAAATTATATTAAAAAATGGTAATCTGTTAATTAGTATTTCTTTGACTGAGCTTTAACAGAAGTAGGGTTATCCTAAGCCTATTGCTTTATATTACCTATATGTGAAGGATGTAGATTGATAGTTAAGCATCCACAAAGCCAGTCATTCCTACAGAGAACAATACGCCCGATTAGCAGAACCTGCGCCTTTTTTTGATAAGTTGGCAGTCTCCTGAACTAAGCTAGTAAGAATAACCGACAAAAGACAGTATTTCCTCTTCCCTTTTACATTTTTTTGGCTTGTAGGTATCCTTGTTGGCAAGGTTGAAATTGACCACTTGATTGTGGTTATTCACTTTTTGAACTTTGGTAACTGCTGAAATGCGTACTATGATTTTCATGATGTAAAATTTTGAGATTACTACAGTTTAGATTTATTTTCCGCCACACTCAACAAAATATTTTCAGAAGAAAAACGGAAAAAAGAAAGCAAGAAATAAGGGGACTGATGGATGTGGAGAGCTATAAGTCCTGAAGGGTGGCTAGTGCAACGCAGCCATTATGAGCATCCATGAGACACTATCTTAGCTGCCTTTTATTCCGTTTCGAGTATGAAAAAAATCATGCCCAATCTTACTATTTCTTGATTGTTTTTAGAGGTACTGTGTGAATAAGATTATTTGTTGCAATATGAAAATGATACTTGATAACATTAAGGGGATTCATCCTAGCAATTTTCTGGAAAGGGAATTGGAGATATATCACTGTGGCAAGAGGTAGAGATTCCATGAACACTAACGGCTTATTAGCAAGGGCAAGCGCAGGATTAATATCGCTCAGAAAAATAAAAAATTGGATGTAGAAAACAAAAAAAAGGGTCAACGTTACTTATGTATTTACATAGTGAATTTTGAGAAGTAGCTGGGTACTTGATAAATATAAGTGAGGAAGCGGAGCCAAGCCCGACGGCTGGGCGAAGGAGCAACCACTGAAACAACAAGGGGCGGAAGACATAATATGGAATGACGCGATATAATAGATTCACTAGCCTCGTCGAAAGATGGGTAGAGACTGTGTGAAGATGAGGAAAGAGCATCCTAAAAAATAAGGCTGCCTTATTTTTTATGGGATGCGAAATGTCTGTGAAACGGAGGGAAACGGAGGGAAACGGAGGGAAACCCAATGGTTATAAAGATTTCAAAGTTGCTTAATTATCTAAAATGTATTTATGGAAATACAAGGTTGACCGACTGGAACAGCCGAACGGAACAATGGGAATGACCGCAGAGAGACGGCTGATTGCTTTATACGTTTAAGAATTATAATACATTTGTTGTCTAAGATAAAAATTATTATGTTGAAAAATGGTTGAATTTATTATTCAAAAGTAATTTTTCAAAACCAGACCTAGAATTATTGAGATCCTCCTCATAGGATAAAGAGGAACATTATAATAATCCTAGTTTTTTAGCTTTACCAATTAAATCTTTATCACTGCCTTTTCCTTTTAAAAGTTGATCTTTTATGTTTGCTTTCCTTTTTTCTATAGCACTCATAGAAAGAGGAATGTAGTTAGGAAGATTAACAGTTTTAACTCCTTGAGAAATTAAGGTTAAAATTTGATTGTCATGAATATCCCAATTTATGTTTCTTTTAAATAATTCTCTTTGAGATTCTATTATGGTATTACTTCGGAATATATCACCTTCAAGAATTTTTTTACAAATAATAGGAAATAATTCAAAGTTAATGTCACTTTTTGAAATGAATCCTTCAGGTTTTATTTCTTTAATAATTTTATCTACAATTAAGGGTTCACTATGCATTGTAAGAAGAACTATTTTACAATTTGCGAATTTTTCTCTAATGAGTATAGCCAAATCAATGCCATTATTAATATTAAAGTCTTTATAAGGAGGAAGACTAATATCTAATAAAGCAAAATCAATTTTTGTATTTTGTTTTAGTTGAAAATTTATTTTGTTGTAAGCATCTTCACAATTATAGCTCTTTATAAAAGTCAGGTCGTTTTTTTGAAAATCGGTATCAGATAGCAGGTTAATATAACTATCAACTGTCATAGGGTGATCATCGACTATCAAAATATTAAGGCACATGTTCATTTTTATCCAATTTCACACAAAACTAATTAAATATTACGGTTATACCGTAAAATTGAAAGAAATTATAGCTGTTTTTTTGAGAGAATATTAAACTAAATTAATTTTTTATGAAAAGCAAATTATATATTGCAGGACTTGTTTCTATTTCTTTATTAACTTATTCATGTTCCAATGATGATGTTTACGAGATTCCAGAAGTTAAAAATAATAATTTTCAAATTACATCACAAGCGATTTTGAAAAATGGATTAAATGAAAAAACAATTGATTCAACTACTGTGATTTTTAGTGTTTTGACCCCTATAAAACAAGAGTATTATTCTAAATTTCGATTTTTAATTACGCTGTTAATTTTTTCATCATTATTAAGTGTTTATCAGAGT
>NZ_JADOVC010000047.1:0-14933 GCF_015751645.1 Flavobacterium sp. CG_9.1 | reverse complement strand
GAATTCAACTGTTTTCATAATGTCGTTTTTTAGGACATCTAAGTTACGAAAAACTCATCGGTGTTTGCGTTTGCTAAATCATGGATATTTCATAGGTAGATAATGTTGATTTTAAGATAAAAGAGGAAGGCTATTTAAGTTTGTTTTAATGCTTGATTGTATTGCAAAGATATGTTTTTTAAAGAACGTCTTTTCTACTAAAGTAGTGCCTTGAAGCGGTATTTTTTATATAATTTACGGTTTAACAAGACCTTTACCTATTTTAATCCTTTTTCAAAATTATAGGGTCTTAGGTAGTACTAAAATAAATAAAATTTTAATGATAGTTGAGGTAGAAACACTATTTTGTTTTTAGTTGCGATTTTTGAAATTGTTTTTTGGAAGTGGAAAGAAAAAACTAACTTTAACCCGTTGGGTGTAATTAGTTTTTAATGTAATTTTTCGTCAGTTCGAGTGATTTTATCTCGAAGCCTCTGGAAGAAAATCGTATCGAGCACAAGAAAAATTAGTAGTAAAAACGATTCTCGATACACGTCACTTCGAGTAGCCTTTAGATTTGCACAAAAAACACTCGAACTGCCGTTTTTGTTACTTGCACCAAACGGGTTACTTTTATCAATCGTCAGGCATTATTGGTACTATCGGTAATTTGAGTTTATTTTGCTTTTCAATCGCAATGATAAAGTTCTATAGTTTTTTTTTAAATTTTTGGTATTCGTTGCTGTGAATTATTCGAATCGTTCAAGAAGGAGGCACTTAAAACGAATGCCCCTAGCGAACTAACCTAACACTATTTTTAATCCTATAAATACACTTTCAATTGTTTAAAAATTCTCTTTCTTTCTTGCTTTTTTTAGGTAGTGTTACTGCTGTTTTTGGCCAAATAAAAAAAGATACGATTGCT
This sequence comes from Flavobacterium sp. CG_9.1, assembly GCF_015751645.1. Lineage (NCBI taxonomy): Bacteria > Pseudomonadati > Bacteroidota > Flavobacteriia > Flavobacteriales > Flavobacteriaceae > Flavobacterium > Flavobacterium sp. CG_9.1. Next base: position 14,029 of record NZ_JADOVC010000047.1, on the reverse strand, counting down.
CTTTCAGAAATTACGTTGAAGGGTTCGCCAATCAAAAATGTGCTTCAAAACACTGCTTCATCTGTTGCTGTGATTACTGCTGCCGACATTGCTAAAAGTGACGGAATTATATTGACTCCCGTTTTGAATAAAATCTCAGGTGTTACGATGCAACAAGGCGCTTTGAACACCAATAGAATAACGATTCGCGGTATTGGCGCACGATCGCAATTTGGCACCACTAAAATAAAAGCCTATTTTGATGGAATTCCGTTGACTTCTGGCGAAGGTGATACTACAATTGATGATCTTGATTTGGCTGCTATCGAAAAAATAGAAATTATAAAAGGACCTAATTCCACCAGTTTTGGTTCCGGTTTGGGAGGCGTGATTCAATTGTTTTCTAAGGAAACTCCTTTGCTGCAATCGTTTGGGAACGCATCGGTTACTTTTGGAAGTTTTGGCTTATTGCAACAACGACTTGCAGCAGGATATAGCGATTCCAAAACGAATGTATTTACCAGTTTTACGGATTTGGAAAGTGACGGTTTTAGAGCCAACAGTTCTTATAAACGAAAGACGTTCAACTTGCACGGAAAACAGCGACTAAGTGCCAAAGGGGAATTGTCATTTTTAGGCACTTTTACCCGCTTAAAAGCCTTTATTCCGAGTTCTATTAATGAGAGTGATTTGAGAAATAATCCAGAAATAGCGGCTACCACTTGGGCTGCTACACAAGGTTTTGAGTCGTACGATAAATTCCTGCTTGGACTGGCATACGATCATCGATTTTCTGAAAAATGGTCGATACAAGCCAGTCTTTTTTCAAATTTCAAAGATGCTTACGAACCCAGACCTTTTGATATTTTGGAGGATAGAACAAGTTCAGTTGGAATTCGTTCCAATGTGAATTATAAAGACCAATTGTTTTCGTTGCCCTTTGAATTGAGTTTGGGTACGGAGTTGCTTACAGAACAATACGACTTTACGCTGTATCGCAATTTATACCAATCGCAACCGGGTCAGGGAAGTCTACAAGGTGATGCGTTCAGCGCCATTAAACAAAATAGGAAGTATAGCAATTACTTTTTACAAATGGAACTTTGGCTCTCTCAAAAATTACATTTGGAAAGCGGATTGGCATTGAATACCACTTCCTATTCTTTACAAAATGTTTTCGAAAATAATTCTAGCGGTCAAAAAATGCCTTTTACTTTTGGAAATGTGTGGTCACCCAGAGTTGGTTTGTCTTATAAAGTAAGTAACGGTAAGAATATTTTCGCTTCCATCAGCAATGGATTTTCGGTTCCGTCAGTCGCCGAAACCTTGACTCCCGATGGTCAAATAAACACCGATCTGAAACCAGAAGTGGGTTGGAATTATGAATTGGGTTTCAAAGGAAATTGGCTTAAAAATAAAGTCTATACCGAAGTAACTTTTTATACCACACAAATTAAAAATTTATTGGTAGCACGACGCACCGCTGAGGATCAATTTGTGGGAATTAATGCTGGAAGTAGTTCGCATTCGGGTGTTGAATTCTTATTTAATTATAAACTCTTAGAAAAGACGCAACTTCAAATCACGCCTTATCTATCTGGAGCAGTTAATAATTTTAAATTCAAAGAATTTATAGATGGTGATGCTGATTATTCGGGAAATCAATTGACAGGCGTCCCTGAAACGCAATTTAATATTGGTGTGGATTTAAATACAAAAAACGGCTTGAGTTTGAACACTTCTTTCCGAACGATGGGCAAAATCCCATTAAATGATTCCAATACAAAATACAGTGAGCGGTATTCGTTGCTGGAAATAAAAACGACCTATGTTTTTACTTTGTTTAGAATTCTGCAAACCGAATTAAATGTCGGAATCAATAACGCTTTGGACACCAAATATGCAGCCAACATTTTGCCGAACGCAGTTGGTTTTGGCACTGCTGCTCCACGCTATTTTTATCCTGGAAATCCGGTCAATTATTATGGTGGGTTTTCAGTGTCGTATGTTTTTTAAATCCAATCCCAAGTGTGAATTTTATTTTTTGATGGCCGCTACTTCTTTTTCAGTAACGACTTTGGTTTGTTTATTGCTCCAAGAAGTCATGATGTAGTTCATCACATCAGCCACTTCTTGATCCGTAAGTCCCATCGCTGGCATGCTGCTATTGTACTTTTTAGTGTTGACTATTATGGGACCACTTTGCCCAAATTTTACCGCAGCAATGCTCTCATTTCTCTTGTTTTTTAGCCAATCAGAACCGTCAAGTGGAGGAAAGTTTGTAGCGTCTCCTCTGCCGTTAGCGCCGTGACATTGCATGCAAAAATCAGCATAAATTTCTTTTCCGGGCGTCTGAAGTTTTGAAACAACTGCGTTTTTAGTATTCAAATCAATATAGTTGTCTTTGGAAAATGGGTTTTCGATTGAGAAGCTTCCCAATACAAATATGCCTAATCCTAAAAATAATTTTGTTGTTAGCATTGTTTAATTCGGTATAATTTTTACAATTCCTTTTCCTTCAACGCCCATATAAATATAACCATCGGGACCTTGCGCCACGTTTCGCACGCGACCTACGCCAGTGGCTATTTTTTGTCTGTCGATTACTTCATTTCCCTTTAGTTTAAGCAATTCAAGATATTGAAATTTCAAAGAACCAACCAATAAATGTCCTTTCCAGTCTGGATATTTATCGCTGGTAACAAAGGTCATTCCGCTTGGCGCGATAGAAGGCAGCCAATAATAAATAGGTTTTTCAATCCCTGGCTTTTCATTTTCTTTACTGATTGTTGTTCCGTCATAATCGATACCATAAGTAACAACAGGCCAGCCGTAATTAACTCCTTTTTTTATGATGTTGATTTCATCACCCCCTTGAGGACCATGCTCGTGGGCCCAAATTGCTCCTGTTACGGGATTTTTTGCCATTCCTTGCGGGTTGCGATTCCCGTAGGTGTAAATCGCTTCTTTAGCTCCGGTCTGACCTACAAACGGATTGTCTTTTGGAATGCTTCCGTCGTCGTTTAAGCGGTATATTTTTCCGCCATCGCGTTTAATATCTTGCGGATTTACAAAATGCTCCCCGCGTTCTCCAATGGAGAAAAACAAATAGCCGTCGTTGTCAAATACAATTCGGGAACCAAAATGCTGCCCTTTTGTAGTATTTGGAGTCGCTTTATAAAGGGATTCAATTTGCGTTAGACTTCCGTCTAATAATTTGGCTCGAATGAGTTTTGTGTGACCACCAGTTCCTTCGCCTTCATCTGAAGCAAATGTCATATAGATCCAACCATTTTTAGCATACTCAGGATGTAAAGCAATATCTAATAATCCACCTTGCCCACGAGAATAGACTTTTGGAACATTTTTGATTTCAGTTTTTGAACCATTTTTAACGTGATATAAAACGCCGCTTTTTTCGGTAACTAACATCGTGCCGTCTGGCAACGAAGTCATTCCCCACGGAATGGCTATATCGGAAGCTACGGTTTCTAGTGTGTAGTTTTTTACTTCGTCTTTAATTGGAATGTCATTGGATTTTACCTGCGCATCGCAACTAAAAGAAAGAAAAGATATAATGGAAAGTGAAACTAATGTGATTTTTTTCATAAGTCTGATTTTTAAGCTGTAGAATAAGTACAATCTTTTTTAAAGATAGTAAAAGAGGAATAAAATGAGCCATATCGCTTTTAATTTTGCTTAGAATTAACAGAGTCAGTAGCTAAAGCAAAATAATTCTGTTTTTTTTAAACATATAAGGCATATAAGTTTTTTAAAATATATTCTGGTTCAGTTCGTAATCAAGTAAAATCTTAATTTTTCTTAGTTGCTTAGTAGTTTAAAAATCTGTTCATTTTGATCTTTTTCAATAGATAAGTCATGAAAGTGTTTACCTAATTTTGTTTAACCAACAACGACTTACATGACTTATATGTTAAATCAAAATCTTAGTTTTTAATGATTTTTTTTAAACATATAAGGCATATAAGTTTTTTAAAATATATTCTGGTTCAGTTCGTAATCAAGTAAAAATCTTAATTTTTCTTTATTCTTTAATGGTGAAAAAACTGTTCATTTTGATCTTTTTAAACTGATAGTCCTGAAAGTGTATTCCTAATTTTGTTTAACCAACAACGACTTACATGACTTATATGTTAAATTAAAATTTTAGTTTTTTGAAATTGACTTCCGGTTATGGGGGCAAAGGAATTAAAAAACCACCTATGATTATAAGTGGTTTTAAAAAGGTTTTGATTTATTTCTTAACGCTATACTTTACCGTTCTGGCGTCTTTGATTATTCCTTTCCAGTTTAATCCAAAACCAAAATCATAAATATTTCCAACAGCATCGATATACGGAATCATATCGTGAGGGACATCTTCCAATTGTTTTTCAACGGTTGTCATATTCAATGGCATTTGTAAAGGCAATAATCCAGAAGGCTCGGTTTTACCAGAAACAATGTCCAATAATGCTTCTATTTGTACTCCAAATTCTCCTACGATGGCGTCTGCCTCTTTTTCAAATTCTCCAAAAACCATAGGATTTGAGATATTGACAGAGACCATAACGGGCTTTCCTTTCATAGCTTTTTTCGTTTCCAGAATGGTATTTAAATCTGGATATGAATTGGATTTACTTGTTTTATTCACATAAGAACGGTTTGTAATCGTTGGGTCAATTACGGGATCTCCTGCAGCAATACTTTGAACTCTGGCATCGACTGCGGTATAGTCTTTTAACTGTAAACTGATGGGCAAATATCCATTTCCGCCAGCTTCCCTGTCCGCTCTGCTGTATCCGCCACTAATTGGGCTTTTGATAAATACAATCGCAAAATCTGCTTTAGCAGGATCATCCGTTACGGTATAGTACTTCTTAATCAATTCTAAATTAACTGGATATTCTATTTTTTCTGGTGAGGGTTGACCAAAAAAGTTGATTCCTGCAGGAGTGACTCTTTTAGGGACATAAACCGTTTTTCCTTTTGCAATTGGCAAGGTTTTATTCTGGTTTTTAATCAGCACCACCGACTTCAATTGTGCGTCATAACCTGCTTTCATAAACGCTGGTTTTCCCACAATAGCTTTGGTTTCGATAGGATCTAAATAGGCATTTTCGAACAAACCCACTCTGAAAATATTCAAAAGCAAGCGAACTGCTGATTGCTCAAAGCGGTTACGCATAAACGCCTCGCCATGTTCTTGAACACCCATTTGGTAGGCTTCTAAAACGGGTTTGATATCATTATTTCCTCCAAATTGATCCACTCCAGCCATCAAAACTTTATAATGTCTTTCGGCAATACTTAATTTTTCAACACCCCAAGATTTTCCTGAAAAAATATCTGGTTTAGCTCCTTCATCTCCAGTAATCAGCCAATCTGTGCACACCACGCCGTCATAACCGTATTTATCACGCAATAAATCCGTGATGATGTATTTACTGAAGCCATTACCCACATTTTCTCCGTATTTTTTATCTTGTCCGTACGAAATCGTATAATAAGGCATCACAGCGGAGGCTTTTTTAGTTTTACCATCTAGTTTAAAAGCGCCTTCGGTAAACGGTTTTAAGTGTGTTTCAAAATTATTTCCGGGATACACTGCAAATTTACCGTAGGCAAAATGGCCATCACGACCTCCTTCTTCCGGGCCGCCACTTGGCCAGTGTTTTACCATGGCATTCACGCTTTGATTCCCCCAACCTTCATAAGCGTCAATTGATTTTGTAGAGGTTTGAAATCCATCTACATACGCTCTTGCCATATCGGTCGCCAATTTTGGGTCTTCGTCAAAAGTTCCCACAAAACGATTCCACCCTGGTTCTGTTGCCAAGTCAATTTGTGGCGATAGTGCCGTGGCGATTCCCATGGCTCGGTATTCTGCGGCTGCAATGGTGCCAAATTGTGCTGTGATGGCAGCATCAAAAGTTGCCGCTAAACCTAGTTCCTCCGGCCATTGTGAGATAGCGCCACCAGAACCAGCGTTGTATTCCGCATCTTTATTGGCTCCATTTCTAGGATCAGAACTATTGTTAGCCGGAATTCCCATTCCAATTCCTTCGACTAAAGCTTGTATATTATTGTTCCATTGGGCGGCAATATCTGGCGATGCTACCGAGGTCATTAATACATGGCGCAAATTGTCTTTGGTTAAAAAAGCAATTTGCTGATCGGACAAATCAGCGGGACTGGCGCCACTTTTAGAAAAAGGTTTTTCTTGATAGGTTCCCGTAAACATGCCAGCCTCTTGCGCTGGAATCGCTTGATGTCTGCTGTACAACATTAAACCAGCCATTTGTTCAACTGTCATTTGTTTGGCTAAATCCTTGGCACGTTCTGCCACTGGTTTGCGCCAATCTTCTTACACGTCCAATTTTCCGTTTTTATTCAAATCTTTAAAAGCAAAACCGGCTACTTTAATGATTTTGATGCCTGATTTTGGCGAATAGCCTAAAGTTTGACCGCCTTTATTCGACACCAATTTATAGGTACTTTTGGTGGTTTCGGTCCATTTGGTTTGTGCCTGCAATCCTACTGCGAGTAGGAGTAAGGAAGGGAGAATTACAATTTTTGATTTCATGTGGTTTATTTTCAGGTCAATAGTTTTATTTGATGTGTACCAAATGTAATAAAAAATTATATGTGTTGTATAGACACAATGAATCTATTTTGCGTTTTCCAATTCCAATTGTGGGCAACAAAGGATTGTAATGGTATTTTTTTATAATTTTTGTTTAACTTTGCGGATAATATTTTAAACAAAAAACACCGCTTTGTGTTTTGTAACCTGAAAAGAAATGGAAGATAAAAAACCAGATAATGTTGTCTATACTGCCGAAGCTGGGTATAACGCTAATATTTTACCTTACGCAACCGGAGTTGGTGCCCCTGTAATTCGTGTTGATGATGTTGTTTCTTGGAAAAGCAGAGGGATTGACAATGTAAACAAAGAGTTAGGCAACAAGTTCAACGAACTCAAACTGCAGTATCAAAAATTGATGGAGGAATACGAGTGGAATGAATTAGTGTACAGTGCTAAATTTTCTTTTGAACCTGTGATTGGCGAGATTTATCATTTGTACCGAGACGCTCAAGGAGTACATTTTCTTTCTTTAATTGGACCGCAGGAGTGGAACAAAGAACACATTGGCACCTTTAAACTCAATAGCGATAAAAAATGGATTTACCTTAACGGGAATGATTCGTTTTTTCAATCATAATTACTTTACTTATTTTATGTAGTGGTGTTTTTTTAAAGTCTTTTAATCAGGAATTTTTTTACTGTTGGTCCGTAGTTTTTTAATTGTAATTTTATCCAACTATTTAAAAACAGTCTTATGCAAGAAATTTTAAGAAGACAAATTGAAAAAATTGTACCACTAACGGATGACGAATTTCAACTCGTGCTTTCTTATTTTTCAATTGGTAAATATAAAAAACACCAATACATTGTCCAGCAGGAAACCCCAGTTCCTTATGTTCATTTTGTTGTAAAAGGATTGTTGCGTTCGTTTTATGTAGATCAATCAGGCAAGAGTCATATTTTGCAATTTGCCATGGAAGATTGGTGGATTACAGACAATCAAGGATTTTATAAGGAAGAAAACGCCACACTCAATATCGATTGCTTGGAAGATGCACAAACCTATTATATTACCCTGGAAAATAGAGATCAACTCTGTGTAGCATTACCCAAAATGGAATTCTTCTTTCTGCAAAAAATGACTGCAGGTAATATTGCGCTTCAAAACCGAATTCTATCATTAATGAGTAAGAATTCTGAGGAAAGATACCTACAATTTATTCAGTTGTATCCCGATTTGATTCAGCGCCTTCCCAAAACTTTAGTTGCTTCTTATCTTGGAATTTCAAGAGAAACTTTAAGTCGGTTGTCCCACTGACGTGATTTAGGTCACACTTTATCTGTGCGCTATGTCCTGTATACTCTTTGACGCATTTCCGAAATTTGTATTTTATAATTTTAAAATACAAACATGGAAAATAGAGCACTCTTAGTAGGAGTAACCGGAATTACTGGTAGTAACCTCGCAGATCAGCTTATCGCCAAAGGTTGGACCACTTTTGGACTGGCCAGAAACCCACCAAAAAATAGCAAAAACTTGCATCCTGTAGCAGCTGATCTTTTGGATTTGGAGAATTTAAAAATAGCTTTAAAAGAGGTTTCACCTACGCATGTGTACATTACCACGTGGATGCGTCAGGATTTTGAAGCCGAAAATATACGTGTTAATAGCTTGATGATTCGAAACCTGCTCGAAGCGTTAGCACCTTATCAATCCGTGCAACATGTGGCGCTTGTCACCGGACTGAAACATTATCTAGGACCGTTTGAGGCTTACGCCAAAGAAGGGTTCTTGCCCGAAACGCCGCTTAGAGAATCACAACCGCGCCTTGATTTAGAAAATTTTTATTACGCCCAAGAAGACGAAGTATACGCTGCTGCCGCGCGAGATGGTTTTACATGGAGCATCCACAGGCCGCATACCATCATTGGGAAAGCGGTAGGGAATTTAATGAATTTGGGGACTACGCTTGCTGTATTCGCTAGTATTTGTAAAGCAACGGGCAAGCCATTTCAGTGGCCAGGTTCAGCAGCACAATGGAACGGACTTTCGGATGTTACCGATGTCAGCGTTTTAGCAGCGCACTTGATATGGGCTTCCACTACAGAGGCTGCCCATAACGAAGCGTTCAACGTGATCAATGGAGATTTCTTTCGTTGGAAATGGTTGTGGAATAAATTAGCGGAATCGTTCGGAATTGAGGCAATTGGTTTTGATGGTACGATTCATCCTCTTGAGGAACAAATGAGTGAAGATGCTGCAATTTGGAAAAAAATAGCCTCAGAAAATGGATTGCAAGAATCCGATTTAAACCAGTTAGCCTCCCCATGGCATACGGATCTTGATTTGGGCCGACCAATAGAAGTGATGACGGACATGTCCAAAAGCAGGAAATTGGGTTTTACTCTTTATCAAAGTACCGAGGATTCGTTTTATGATTTGTTTGAAAAGCTTCGAGCGGATCGATTGATTCCGTAGTTATTTTAAGGTAGTTTACAAGAAATGTAAAAAGAGGATTCAAAACGTTTTGAATCCTCTTTTTCTATTAATTGTAACCGGGAATGTGCAAAACTGGTTTATGACTTCCTAACAATTATATTACTTTCATTACTGCTTTAAAACAAAAAAGACCTTACATCCCTGTAAAGTCTTTTTAAAAAGCTCCCTCTCTTGGGCTCGAACCAAGGACCCTCTGATTAACAGTCAGATGCTCTAACCAACTGAGCTAAGAAGGAAACTGAGCGATAAAAAGTAACTTTCGTTACATCTCTAAAGCGGTGCAAAGATAGGCTATCATTTGGTTTGTGCAAATAAAAATCAAATTTTTTTTAATTTTTTTTACTTCCCTACAATTGCCTTGTAAATGTCGTTTCCGTTAGCAAATAGTAATAGTGTGATAAGTAAAACGAAACCAACCATTTGCGCATTCTCTAGGAATTTATCACTAGGTTTTTTACCACTTATAATTTCATATAATAAAAACATCACGTGACCACCATCAAGTGCTGGAATAGGCAATAAATTCATTACACCAAGCATTATCGATAATAATGCGGTAATGCCCCAGAAAACTTCCCAGCTCCATGTATTAGGAAAAATGTCAAATATCGCTTTAAATCCACCCACTTGTTTGTACGCACCGGTACTTGGACTGAAAATCATTTTCAATTGCTTTCCGTATCCTACTAATTGATATTTTCCTTTTGTGATTCCTACTGGAATCGATTCTAAGAAACCGAATTCTTGTTTACTTACTTTGTAATAGCCTAATTTTTCCATGGAAGCAATACTTAATCCGGCAAGGTTAACTCCTAACATTCCGTCGTTATTTACCGTAACTTGTATTTGTTCTTCCTTTTGATTGCGCAATACCGTTGCAGGAATGGTTTTTCCTTTGTTGTTTTCTAATATGGTTTTTGCCTGGTCCATGTATTTTGCAGCTTGGCCGTTAAGGGCAACTACAACATCTTTGGCTTGTAATTCTTTATTGGTAGATTCGTCATTAATCGAACCAATGACAAACGGCCTTCTGATGTCTAGCAAAGTACTTTTTTCTTGTTTTGACAATTGGTCTACAAAATCAATTGGCATTTTAATCGCTTGTTCCGCTCCATTTCTTATTATAAGAACTTCTTTTGCCATGATCACTTTCATCGTAAGATCATTATCAAATTTGACAATTTTCTCACCATCTACAGAAACAATATGATCTCCAGTTTGGAAACCCACGTTTTGCATCGCCTTGTTTTCTACCAGCAAGCCATCTTTTAAATCTTCATTAGCAATATAAGTATCGCCATACGCAAATGCCATTCCAATATAAATAATGAAAGCCAAAATAAAATTGACCGTTACGCCACCTAACATGATAATTAATCTTTGGTAAGCCGGTTTAGATCGAAATTCCCAAGGTTGCGGTGGCAATGCCATTTGTTCCTTGTCCATGCTTTCGTCAATCATTCCAGATATCTTCACATAACCACCTAGAGGCAACCACCCAATTCCGTATTCGGTTTCGCCAATTTTCTTTTTGATAAGGGAATATTTAACATCAAAAAATAAGTAGAATTTTTCGACTCTGGTTTTAAACAGTTTAGCAGGAATGAAATGTCCTAATTCGTGAAGTATAATCAGTAATGATAAGCTCAATAAAAATTGAGAAAGCTTTATAAATATGTCCATTGTTTAATTTAAGTTCTTTTATAACTCACAAAAGTAAGGTTTTCTATTTGTTTATTTTGCAATTATTGTTCCAGACCGTTTTAAATGTTTGTTAATTATTGGAAATTCAATCCCTCTTTTGGCCGCTGTCCCGTAACTTTACTTTTTGAAACGAATATTTCTCGTTTCGGTCACTTTAAAATCAATTGTATGTCTTCAAAATTATTTTCTCCTCTTCAAATAAAAAGTATTACCCTTAAAAATAGAATTGCTATTTCTCCGATGTGTCAATATTCAGCTATTGATGGCTTTGCCAATGATTGGCATTTGGTACATTTAGGTAGTCGTGCCAGTGGTGGCGCAGGCTTAATTATTCAAGAAGCCACGTCAGTTTCTCCCGAAGGCCGGATTTCTCCCGAAGATTTAGGTCTTTGGAAAGACGAGCAAATCGAAAAAATGCAGCAGATTAATCAATTTATTGTCAGCCAAAACTCGGTTCCTGGAATCCAATTGGCGCATGCCGGCCGAAAAGCCAGTGCAGCATCACCATGGAACGGTGGTAGGAAAGTACCTATTGTGCAAGGAGGTTGGGATACGGTGGCGCCAAGTGCTGTGGCGTATCACGAAAACGAAGAAAAGCCAATTGCGTTAGATAATTTAGGCATTCAAAAAGTAATTGCTGATTTTAAGTCGGCTACGGAAAGAGCGGTGCAAGCGGGGTTTCAGGTGATGGAAATTCATGCGGCCCACGGGTATTTGATGCACCAATTTTTATCGCCTCTATCTAATTTTAGAACCGACGAATATGGTGGAAGTTTTGAAAACCGAATCCGTTTGACACTTGATGTTGTAGCAGCAGTTCAGTCAGAATGGCCAGCTAATTTGCCTTTATTCGTTAGAATTTCGGCTACAGACTGGGCAGAAGGTGGTTGGAATATCGAAGAGTCGGTGCAGCTTTCGAAAATTTTAAAAGAAAAAGGGGTGGACTTGATTGACGTTTCCTCGGGTGGAGCGGTTTCACACCAACAAATTCCGTTAGGACCAAATTACCAAGTCCCTTTCGCCGAAAGCATTAAAAAAGAAACCGGAATCCTAACAGGAGCTGTAGGATTAATTACCGAGGCGGCTCAAGCAGAAGAAATCATTGCATCAGGAAAAGCAGATTTAGTTCTATTTGCACGAGAATCGTTGAGAAATCCCTATCTCGGATTGAGTTTTGCGCATGATTTAGAAGCAGAAATCGCATGGCCAAAACAATACGAAAGAGCTAAAAAATAAGATTATAATTTTCAAACATATAAGTCATGTAAGTTTTTTCTAAGATATTTTATGAGTTTGAATTTTGAAACATGTAAGTCATATAAGTTTTTTCTAAGATATTTTATAGGTTTAAATTTTGAAACATGTAAGTCATATAAGTTTTACTTTTAAATAGTATAAAATGAAACTTTATAAAAATATTCCAATTCTTGTATGAACTTACAGGACTTATATTTTTTAAAAAAAATAAGTTTCAGTCTATATTTTGAAAGAAAAGACATTACAAGAACTTCTTTATTCATTTGATTTGTTCAAACTTATATGACTTGTATGTTCAAACAAATCAGTCAGAGAAAGATTTTCAAACCATTAAGAAATTAAGAAAAGTTAAGGTTGATTTTTAACGGTTAATATAAGCTCAACATTTTTAAAAGCTTATATCACTTATATGTTCAAACAAATCATCCAGAGAAAGGTTTTTAAACCATTAAGAAGTTAAGGTTCGTACTTAAGGTGAACTTTATCCAAACAAATTTTAAAAACTTATATGACTTGTATGTTCAAACAAATCAGTCAGAGAAAGATTTTCAAACCATTAAGAAATTAAGAAAAGTTAAGGTTGATTTTTAACGGTTAATCTAAGCTCAACATTTTTAAAAGCTTATATCACTTATATGTTCAAACAAATCATCCAGAGAAAGGTTTTTAAACCATTAAGAAGTTAAGGTTCGTACTTAAGGTGAACTTTATCCAAACAAATTTTAAAAACTTATATGACTTATATGTTCAAACAAATCATCCAGAGAAAGATTTTCAAACCATTAAGAAATTAAGAAAAGTTAAGGTTGATTTTTAACGGTTAATCTAAGCTCAACATTTCTAAAAGCTTATATGACTTATATGTTCAAACAAATCATCCAGAGAAAGGTTTTTAAACCATTAAGAAGTTAAGGTTCGTACTTAAGGTGAACTTTATCCAAACAAATTTTAAAAACTTAAATGACTTATATGTTAAAAAAACCATCCTTCAATATAAAACTCACCCTATGCAAAAAATAAAAACAGCTTTACTCTCCTACGGAATGTCCGGCAAAGTATTTCACGCTCCGTTCCTCGCATTTCATCCTGGCTTTGAACTTCTTGGTTCTTGGGAACGCAGTAAAAAGCTGATTCATCACGATTTTCCAGAGGTGAAAAGCTATGAGTCAATAGAAGAGTTGCTAGAAGATGACGTAGATCTAGTCATTGTAAATACGCCAGTCGAGACCCATTATGACTATGCAAAACAAGTTCTTTTGGCCGGAAAGCACGCCATTGTCGAAAAAGCATTTACCACAACCGTTGCCCAAGCGCAGGAATTAGCGGCTATCGCCAAAGCAAAAGGATTGAAACTGGCCGTTTTCCAAAATAGAAGATGGGACAGTGATTTTAAAACCGTTCAGAAAATTATTTCAGAGAAAGTATTAGGTGAAATCGTGGAAGCCGAATTTCATTTTGATCGCTACAATCCGCTTTTGAGTCCAAAGCAACACAAGGAGACCGTTAATTCTGGAGCTGGAATTCTGAAGGATTTAGGACCGCATTTAATTGATCAGGCACTGTGTTTGTTTGGATTGCCGCAATCTGTTTTTGCTGACATTCGGATTACCAGAGAGCATTCGTTGGTAGATGATTATATTGATATTTTACTGTATTATTCTAGTTTTCGAGTGCGATTAAAAGCAGGATTTTTTGTTCGGGAAGCGATTCCGGCCTTTGTCATTCATGGCAAGAAGGGTTCGTTCCTAAAACCACGTGGTGATGTTCAAGAAGATGAATTGAAACTAGGAAATAAACCAAATTTAAAAACGTGGGGAACAGAATCCATCGAAAAACGAGGATTGTTGCACACTGAAATTAATGGAGAAATTGTTCAGGAAATTATACCCACACTTCAAGGGAATTATTATGATTTTTTTGACGGAGTTTATCATTCGATTATAAATGATGCTATTGAACCGGTATCGGCTCAAGATGGCGTGCAGGTAATGCAAATTATT
>NZ_JADOVC010000046.1:0-17780 GCF_015751645.1 Flavobacterium sp. CG_9.1 | reverse complement strand
AACTCTGATAAACACTTAATAATGATGAAAAAATTAACAGCGTAATTAAAAATCGAAATTTAGAATAATACTCTTGTTTTATAGGGGTCAAAACATCGCTTTTGCTCCTTAATTTTGGCTTGCAAATTTTCGAATCCGTCCATAGCAAATATAATGAAATAAAAATACCAATCAAAAAAGGGTTGAAATTAATATGTTCAATGATTGAACGGGTTATTGAACCTCTTTTTTTTTATTTGCGATTTACTACACAGTATGTAGTAAATCGCAAATGAAATATTTAGATTTAAAATTATTAAAGAGCATGACTTAATTTAGAAAACTACAATTTCTCAACCCATTTATTAATTTCAGCAAGTAGTTCGTTAAAGTCGGGTTGACCTTTATAATATAATTTTGCCGTTTTTTTATATCGTTCTATAAATCGTTCCCTGAGTTCCTTGTTCTTTAGTAAAAAAGCCTCATTATCGGCAATGGGTATTTCATAGTCTTTGGGAGGAAAACGAGCTTCTTTGTGTTTCTGATATTCTTCCGTACCTATGAATGCTTTAACTGTATCATCTTTTAACAGGCTGTAGACATCATAGTACTGACGCATCAAATTTTGCCTTTCTACTTTGTCTTCCTGCTCCTGCCTATATTTGGTTGCAATTGTTTGTAATTTTTCGACAAAAGTATACCCAATGTGATAGCAGGCAATATCTACAGCACGATTGTCAATTATGTCTACTTTTTGCTGTATTGCTTTTTTGTATGCCCAAGACGATATTGTTAGAGGATTGTTTGGTGTTACCGTGTCAAATCCAACTTCCAGTAAAATTCCTTCTTTAACTCCTTCAATGGTTTCTGTCATACTCTCATAATGTAATCGTATGCCTCCACTACGGTATTGCCTTAGGTCGTCAAATGTTTCATCTCTTTTTACTGCTATGATTCCGTTTATTTTTATTTCATTTGCCAACCCATCATAAAAGTCTTTTCTTTTTTGAATATTCCGGGTCTTATTGTTGTTTGGGTTTTCATTTATTTCCATTTCAGCCGGTGGTTTGATATGGATGTCGATGTCTTCGGAAAAACGGTGTATAATTCCATATCCTTTGGATAGAGAAGTACCTCCTTTGAGTTCGAATTGAAACCCTTGCTCTTTTAGCCCGTATAACACATGCGTAATCCAATAGTCTTTTTCGACAAGCCCAGGCTCAATATTTAATTCTGCTCCTACAATACGGAGCAGGTCACGGAAGTTTTTGTGGTTGTGTAAGTAGTCAGACATATTGTGCTGTTATAACAGGTTCCAACAATTTCTTTGCTTTAACACTGCCGTATTCCTGAAGTGATTTTTTTAGTTTTTTAGCATCCATTGTTTTTGCTTTCAATCTCACTTTTGACACTACTTCTTTTGGGTCTTCAGCTAATTGGTCGAGATTGTTTAACAGGTCTACCAATAAAAATTCGGGGGTGGCTTTTAATGGGAAATGAGGTTTCACCCTAAATGAAAATGTCATACCGCCGAGGTTGAAATCTCCATGACGTTTGTGGTTGTAAACCGTTTTGCTGTTGTATAGCTGTGTGGTTCCTACTCCCAGAGAATTATAAGCATTTAAGGAAGTTACCAAAAAACGTTTGTCTTTGAGAAAAGAGCGCAGCAATACTACTTCTTCTGGAGGTGTTTCTCCAAAGACTGTTACTTCGGGATAATAGTATAAGCCTTGTGACAGTTTTTGCAAAGTGCCTTCCTGTACCAACTCATCTAAATGGCGGTCAACGGATTTTGACCATTTGGACAAATCAGCCCTACGGTATACTTTTCCTCGTTTTAAATGTTTTTTTAATTCCTGTAATTTATTCATGAGTACAAAGTTAATAAATAATATTTGATTGCATATATTTTTATTGAAAATTCATGCAATATGTTTTTTGTATGACTCTATTTTACTTTTCCTATCTTAGCCCTACCACAAATTACGTTATTTTATGAATCTTCCTTATTCGGATAAACTACCTGTCTTTAAACTAGCTGCTTCGTTTGGTAATACCTCAGCGACATATAAGTTTTATTGGTTCTTGGCTATTTTGGAACTGGTTGAGGAAGGACAGACAACAATACCAAAGCGGCATTTATTTGCACGGATGATTGGTAATGCGTGGTATACTGTGAATTATTTCCATGTATCATTTGGCAAGCAGGACTTTATACAGCAGGCAGTGCAGTCTATATTGGAGCAGGAACAGATGACTATAGATACTAAGAAAAGTCTATTATTGTCTATTTTAGAAAACTCTGAACTCAAGGCGACACAACAAACCCTTTACCATTTTAATAAAAATGTGCCACATTGGTTTTTATCTCCGTGGTTTAGTAAAGTTGCTGGAGAAAATGATGTTGCTTACCGGAAGCGGATTTATACTTCTTCGCAGGTATTTGAAAATGATTGTTTGTATTCTCTTTATGATGACCATATTGTTATTAACCCCAACTGGGTTGATTACTTAAAGGCAAATGCCAAAATACTAAAGGATTTTATTTATTGGAACCTGACTTTGTTTTTGCAGACCCGTAACCCGAATGTACCGGATATTGCCAATAAGTTAATACTACCTCCATTTAGAGGTTCACTCACGAACCAACGTAAGAACTACTGGGATGTCGTTTTTGAGGAACTTGGAACTGTGGATTGTATTTTTACCAATACTGCTTTAACTATTGACCGCTACGCATTGGATCATTTTATACCTCATGCTTTTGTATCACATGATTTGATTTGGAATTTGGTACCGATTGATACCAGTTTTAACTTTAGGAAAAGCGATAAGTTACCGATTATGGAAACTCATTTTGACGGCTTTTTTAATCTTCAGAAAACTGCCTTTGAAATTATAAATGATCATCGCCCTAAAAGTAAATTACTTGAAGAGTATTTGACTATATACCCGGATTTGATCAATTCTAATAGCTTTGATTATACTAAATATAAGGAAAATATACAGCCATTAGTTACTATAGCGCATAATAACGGGTTTGGATATCTGTATTAGCTTGAATCTTAAGTTTTAATTATTTGGATAAACAAATTTTTTGTATTCGTTTGGAATTCTTTAAACCCTATTTTTAGTTTTAATTGGTTATTGCAATACTAAATTAGGAAAAGTTAACACATCCGATTTTTAATAGCTTGTTCTGGGGTTAAACCTACTTCATTTTTAGATGCACCAATTAATGCCCATCCATTAATCTTTAAATTTTGTGTTTCAATGTAATCAGAATTTAAATTGGTGAAGTAAGCAATATGAAGTTTTTTATTTGCAAAATTCCCTATGACATAAGCAGGATTGGCTATATTATTTGAACTATCACAGAGATAAACTTTATCTCCTATTTTAGCACTAATATTTTGACGATATTTTATCTCTTGTGGATAAACATTTTTTACACGATGGCGTCCCTCATTTATTAAATCTGAAATCAATGGATTAAATTCAATTATTTGTACAAGTTTTTCACTATCAAGAATGCTTTTAACAGCAACTTTTATATCAGCAACTTTGTGTTTTTGATTAGAAATTATGTGACTGAATAATTTGAATTCACTTGCTATATATTTTAATGTGCTTTTCTCGTTGTATACTGCCCAATTTTTAGATTTAATAGTATCAATTATTTTAAATGCATCCTTATCAGTATATTCCATATTTTGAAATATCACAGCTTTACTATGTGCCCAATAAATTTTATTATTATTGAAATAATTATAAATCTCGAACTTTACAAAAGAAAAATCTTTTAATAAAAATTTTTCTACATCGATTTTTAGTTGATCAGTTACCATAATAGTTTATTTTAATAGTTAATTAAAAGCAATGTATATTTGTAGGAAAGATAAATAATCTTGTTTTATAATTTCACTAAGTTAAAAATAAATTAAAACTATTTCCCACTAACTAAAAGTTGTTTTTAACATATTTATAAGTATAAATAACTTGACTTTCAAAATAGTATGGCAAAAGGCAAAAAAGTCACTGAAATAAGAAAAGTTGCTACCTCAAAACAAACTGGAGGTGGGGGTTTTGTTTTTGAAGATAAGGCATCAGCGTGGTTTATATCTCATTTTTTAGCTGACAGAAGCCCTTTTGGCCATGAAATGGGCAAGATTAAAAAAATTGAATACCAAGTAAGGCCAGAAGGATGGTTATTTGACGATTTGTTACTGATTATGGAAGATAGTAATGCAACTATACACCGAGTTGCTATATCCAGTAAAAGCAATATCCAAATAAGTACCAAAGGGCCGAATAATGAACTTTTAAGGGATATTTGGAATCAATATTTGAATATTGATTCGACTGTTTTTAATAAAGATTCCGATTACCTGTGTATAGCAAATTCACAGTTACCACAAGCGATTTCTAAGGATTTAAACACTTTGATCAGGTTTTCACAAAACCAGGATGCTGTAACACTTCATCAAAGAATCAACCAAGGAGACCAGGCATTTTCCCAAGGCCTAAAAAAAATATACAAAGGATTTTATTGCCCAGACGATATAGCGAAATCCCACACTATAGATGAAAGCGAAACTGTAAATGTCATTGGTAGGCTTTTATTGCTTGAATTTGATTTTGAGAATGCAATTTCCAATGATGAAAACCAGATCATTATTATATGCACCGACTGTTTAACTGCTCCTGACGGTAACCTTGAACAACAATTATATAAAAGCTTATGCACTTTCAGAGGAGAGTTGGCACCAACATCAGGATTTTTAGATTACCAAAAATTAATCGACAAACTCAAAAACCATTTTCAATTAAAAGGCTATACGAACCATATTCATGACTGGAATAAAATTATTGCCAAAAGTAGATCAAGAATTGACTCGATTCAAGATAAGATAGGAAATAAAGTAACATTGTCTAATTCTACAGAATTGGATAAAATTGAAAATTTACTAAAAAACAACCGGACTGTTTTTATTTTGGGTAAATCAGGTTATGGTAAATCCGTTTTGGCAAAAAAATATATTCAGCAAAAGTTTTCACTAAACGATAAATACATTTGGATAGATCCGCAATCCCTTCAACAAGGAAGCCTGGAAAACTTCTTTGGGCTTCAACATGATTTATCCGATTTATTTACTAAGGTGCAACAAACCGGATATTTGTTTATTGACGGTATAGACAGGTTTTTTAAAGAAGCTGAATTGAATTTACTTTATCCTGTCCTTTCTATTGCGGGTAATACTACATCTCCGTGGAAGATTATTTTTACTTGCCAGACTGATGATTTTAACGATGTTTTGGAAAGGTTTTACAGAATAAACATAGTCTTAAATTCCATTTCTTTTCGATTGGATAATGATTCATACACCAATAAATCCGAATTGATATCTCATTTTCCAAAATTGTCGGAATTGTTTAAGCATGTTCATTTACGACCGATCCTGAACAATTTAAAATACCTGGATTTACTGGCCTATAATTTAATGCAAGATGCCACTATTTCAGAATCTGATTTTATTGGAGAATCTACTATTATTGATTGGATATGGAAGGAAGAAATAGAATCTAAAGGTGCAGCAAGTTCCAGGTTTGTCAAAGAATTTTCGGAAAAGCAGGCTGAAAGCCTTAGCATAGGCATTGCCTTATCAGATTTTAGCATTGCAGAATCCAACCCTGTGGACGTACTAAAACAGAGTAAAATTTTTGTTGAGAATGAAGATAAACTTTACCTGACACATGATTTGTTTGGAGATTGGGCAAGATATAAACTTATACGGGGTAATAATACCAATGTAAAAGGTTACCTGCAGACTAAAGAACTTTTATCTCCTTTATGGTGTAAGGCGATTCGATTATACGGTATTTACTTACTGGATAAAAAAAGTGATGCGTCAGAGTGGATTAAGTTATTTAAAACATTGGGCACCATAGATGCCAAAGAAAAGATAATCCAGGATTTACTTCTTGAGTCTATTATCTTTTCTGCGTCGACGTATACCCATTTATTGGCTCTTTGGAATTTTTTCCAACTCAATAATGGTGAACTTCTAAAAAGATTTTTGGAACTGTTTTTAATAAAAGCTACACTGCCAAATCAGAATGTATTAAAAATTGCAAAAGAACTGGGCGGTTATACCATAGCTCAAGCATCTACCTACAACAGGACTCCAAGCCACTTTTATTGGGGAGAAGTTTTAAAATTCATTTATTTCTACAAATCTGAAGTATTAACACTTGTAGGAAGGGAAGCTGCAGAAATTACTAAAATTTGGCTTGACTATACACCCACAGATTTCCCATACAGAGAGGAATGCTCTGAAATAGCTGTCGAAAATGCCAAGAGGATGTTTGAATTTAAATTCAATAGTGGTGGTTATGTGCGAGGTGATGCTGATGAACTGACTTATAAAGTAATGCTTTTGGCGGTTAATGAATTCCCTACAGAGGTTATTGATCTGTCATTAAAATTATGTAAACGCATTAAAGTTGACAGACAAGAAAAGAAGCAAGAGTATACGAGCGATGACGAACCACATTCTATTTTCAGGGGTTTTAAGATAAGAGATAAGATTCAATGGCCTGATGGACCCTATGAGAGCCCAGATAGCGCTTTTGAAAAAATTTGCACTGAAGACAGTGCTTTAAATCCAGTCATAAATTCTTTTCCTGAATCAGCGAAAGAGATTTTACTTGCATTATTTATTGAAGCTCCAGAAGAAGTTTCTTTTGGATATGACCATAATTATGATTTGGATATTAACGAGCCACATGGATGGTTTCCTCCGTTTTACACGAGAGGACCGTTTTTATATTTTTTAAAGAACCAACCAAAAGTTGGGATAGATTTTATAGTAACGCTTGTTAATTTCGCTACACAGCAATGGACAAACAAGTTTACCCATGAGCACAAAGAAATTCCAAAAATCACTATAAATATTAATAGTACAGGCCATGAATACATTGGTGACTCCAGGGTATATTTTTGGTTTAGGGACTCGACCGGTGTGCCGCACAGTATCGTTAGTGCGCTAATGGCTTTGGAAAAATTCCTTATCGACCAAATCGATGCACAAGAACCAATCTCAGATTACATTGAATTTATTTTGGAAAAGGGAAATTCACTGGCTTATCTGGGTATCCTAGTTTCTATTGGAAAATATAATACAACCTTATTTCTTAAAGAATTGAAACCCTTGTTACAGGAATTTACTCTTTATGAATTGGAAAAGTCCCTTCATTATGGTGGACATGGTGTTGAAGGGCATCAAATGATGGGAGCGGTTACTTTGGGTAAGACGACATGGAATTTGGCGAAGGAATGGCATGAAATGCCGCATCGAAAAACCTCTATTCAAAGCGTTTCACTTTCTTTATATATAAACAACAAAGATTTAAGGGATTACTATATTCCAATAGTTGAGTCATGGAAAACCTTACTTAACCAAATTGAGTCGGAAGGATCGACAATCGTCTATTTAAATAACTTAATAAATTATTATAATATTAATAATTACGTAGTTGTAGAGCATGAGGGCCATCATTATTTTCAATATCAGGAACCTGAAGAATTAACAATAAAATATAAAAAGGCACGTGAAGATATGTCGGAAAGTAACGATATATTCACATTTCCGTTCCAGTGCTTTCAGGAACTTGAGAAGGAAAAAAAGTATTCATTGGATGAATGTGATCAACTATGGGTAAAAGTGCAGGATTTTTCTAAATTAGATGATGATGATCCCTATTCGCATATTTATGGCAAGCACCAATCAGCTTTGGGAGGATGTGCTATTTTAATTTCGAACAGACAATGGATTGATACACACCCTGAACACTTAAAATGGATTGTGGATTACACGAACGATGTCCTAACTAAATTTTCGGTAAACAGGCATGATATCATGCAAGCCGATTTAGGACATTCATGGCAGGCGTTTACCGCCAGGATTTTAGCGTTACTTTGGACAAATGATTTCCCTAACAAAATTTTTAGGAGACTACTTGGGGTTTTAATCCTTAAATCGTCGTATGCTACTTTAGAACTTTTGTTCTCATTGATATCTAAACACCTAAAATGGAGTCATGAGGAATTTATACAAGTTCAAAATTTCGCAATTTTATGGAGCCTGGCATTAGATAAAGACAATAGGAAAGATTATGCTAAAGCAACGACGGGCAAATTTGGAAAAGAACTTAAAGGTTTTAATCTCAATAAGCATGCAGAAGCGATTTTAAATGATTTTATCAATAACATGACAAGCAGAACATTAATCGATTGGTCAGAACTAAGACCTGCTTTACCAAAAAGGAAAAGGAGAAACTGGGGATATGACACAGATGCCGGAACTGAAAATGAATCTGGAATTGATGTGGAAATGATTAAGCATGTCTTTGACTCAATTCCGAGACTCAACACAATTGATAACGAAGAACGTAGTTATGTGCTGTCATTCTGGATACAGATTGTGAATCAAATCATTTTCGAATTGGGAGAAGTCAGAACTGATTTAGAACAGCGCAGGGATTCTCCGAATAGCTTTCATTTTTGGGCTATGGATCGTATAACTGAATTTATATCGGAAATTAAAGTGGAAGACAATTTGGAACCTGAAAGCTATTGGAAGCCTATTTTTGATTATGGTTATTCGGCCGGTAGCTGGATAGATTATTTTTGCATGAGTTTCTTCACTTTTAACATTGCAAAAAAGGAAAGACACAGTGCTTTTTTTGAAGAATGGCTTAAGATGATTGCTCACGCTCATTCCTGCGATACCTGGACTTTAAAAGGGAGATATGACAGAAAGGAAATATGGGAAGTTTTAATGGGTTTGACCGATACCATTCGCCCTTATTGGAAAAATGAAGATTATTTGGATTTCTTTGCGAGAATAGTTCCGGAAAATATTAAATGGGCGCAAAAGCATGTTGGTAATCAAGATATTATTTATAAAATAATATACATTCTAAAAACAAAACCAGGCCTTACAGTTATAAAAGACGGACTTGAAATAATAAACAGCTACCTGAATTTAAGAAAGGCCGCAGATAAACTAGAAACCCCTAAAGGTTTTGTACGAGTAGATTTTAAATATGAAGATTCATTAGCCACAACAGCAAGTTTTCTTTGGGAAGACCACAAAGAAATGATAAATAGTGACGGTACTATTTTAAAGAATTTTAAAGAAATAGTAACGTTCCTTGTTGCAAGGCAGAATGCTATTGGACTTGAGTTACAAGAAAGGTTGTTGTCATAAGTTATTTACTTTTGGATGGCAGCACAAAACGATTAAATAAAATGTTCAATATTTGATAATAACTTCAAATCGATTTATTTTTAATTAGGTTTTTCAAATTTTCAAGCATTTTTATTTCAACCTGACCGGTTAATTCGTCCTTGATGTAGTAAATCAGATGTATTTTATCAAGCTTGAAAAGAATCTTAAAGCTATAATCTAAATCTAATTTAATGATTTCATGGTATATCCGATTCCAGGTTTTTAAATAATAAATTGCTTTGAGAAAATTCATTTCATCTTTATTAAGTTCCTCCCATAATTGATACTTATAACATAGTCTCATCCAAACAATTTTAGTTTGCTTATCATCAAGCTTTTTACAAAAATCATTTGCGCTTTTCCTGCATGTTTCACAATAAAAATAATAAAATAGATTCTCTAAAACTTGATTTGCCCTCGTCCTGTTTTCTATTTTGGTTATATTTTTGCTACCGCATGACTTACATTGGCCAAAATCAATGTATGACTTATTATTTGCTGCAATAGCTGAAATTTCCTTTGCGGATAACTCAAATCTTTTGGCCAGTTCATCAACACGATAGGTAAATAGTCCCTCAACATTTTGCCAATATGCTTCTGAAATCTGTTCTGTAATGTCAGAAGTGTCGGAACTCTTAATAGTATGGATTTTAGGTTGCTTCATATAAAAAATTGCCAAATGGCAGGTTAATCAAATGAAAAGTCTTCAGGGAAAACCCAACCTATAAATTCAACTTCATTGTAAAAGTTCATTATGACAGCAAATGTGTCCTGTGCTTCTAAAAATTTATAACTAAACACCTCCGGGTTCCTAAAATAGCCTTGTGTAAACAGTTGCGGATGCACATCTTCAAGTAAGTACTCAACTATTGCAGGATTATTTAAAACTTCTCTGTGAATAAATTTGGTAACGCTCTGGATAATTCCATTTGCGGGTTTTTCTTTATGGTAAAAATATATTCCCCTAATAATCTTTTCAATGAAAAGCTGTGATTCCTCATGATTCAGTTCAACTAAAAGATTTCTTTTGCCGTTTATCTTTACTACAGAACTTTTATTATTTAAGTCTTTGACGAAAGACTCTTTTTCTTTTCGATCTAAACCACGGATAACCCTATCATTAAAATCATTAACTGCAATTTCGTTGGTACCAAACATTTTGATAAAAATCTGAAATTTTTCATCCAAGGAAGAGTATTTATTATTGTGCTCAACACAGGAAGGAACTGTTACAAGATTTTCCCTAAAACCTTTTGGGAAGAATGTAAAAGGTGGAACATGTTCTCTTTTTTGAGTTTCAGATGTTAACTCAATACCACACCAATAGCATATTTTAGGCAAGTTGTTTTTCATATATTCAAGCGGAAATTATTTAAATTTATTATATAATTTATTACTGCCTGCCGATAATTGGGTTGATTCTATCTCTTAGAATTTTTTCAAATTTAGGCATTACCCAATCATAATTTTGTGTTGGGATATTTATAAAGCTAACTCTAAAAATTTCATTTTGCATATTCTCTCTTGCCTTAAGTTTTAAGCCTGTAGTAGGCTGTTCTAACTTTAGGTGAATATGCTCGTAAAGCCTATTTTTAATTTTTTTTGATTTGCCGATATATAGAGGAATCCATTCTTTTAATTCAGTGTGTTTAGTGAGCCGCATTTTTTTGGGGTTTGAAACCCATCGTTTCACATAGAGTGGATCTTGCCATCTAAAACAAAATTCTTCAGACCATTCTTTAAATGCATCATATTTTAAATCATTCTTAATCTCTACTAAATACAACCCCTGAAAATTTAATTTTTCCCAAGGTATAATTTCAAGATTATTCATTGAGAATTCACATAGTTGCTCAAATATCAAAGATTGTGCATAATCGTATAATTCAACATGTACTGCGGTTATTTTTTTGTCAATTGCTTCCATGATCCTCATGTTTTGTTAGATGATGTTGATGTTATAATATGAAATCCTTATTGAAATAATCTTTGATGACTTTTATTTTATTTTTTGGAACACCAAACTGATTGTGAAACCTGTCGAATATATCATCTGGATTTGGATTAAGAATAATTATCTCAGGGTAATCTTTCCGTTTCTTAAAAGCAGAGGTAAATAATTTGTCTGATCGGAGATCTGTAATAGGAAATGAATAACCAATTATATAAATTTTATCTGCACTAACCAATCTATCCCTTGCTTCTGTCCACAAATCGTGAAATAAATCTCCAAATGAATCATATTCTTTATGTTTTACAGGTGGAATTATCAATGGCATAGCTGTCAGACCAGAGCTATTAGACATTCCTTCTGGAGCAAGAGGGTTTTTTATTCTAAATGACATTATCAGCATACCATCAGGTGCAGATTTACCTTGTATAGGTAAATTTGGCGGATAATACCCATATGAGAAATCCTCATATCCGTCCATAAATTTTCCAGCAAAACTATCATATGGATTTACAGTACTTTCATATATAAAGAATTTATCAGGGTCTATTTCCTGCATTAACTCCATTTTTCCGTTTTCGGGTAGATTATGACTCGTTAACCAATTACTTGACCCATGTAATTTTAATAAAACCGGAAAGCTTAAAGATTTTTTGTTGTCATCTACATTTTTCCATGTATTTCTAAAGATTGCTACTGGACTTACAAAGTAGCCAAAATCGGTATTCCAATCTGAAGTTTCTTTTAATGCCCTATCCATTAATGTATCCCAGTTAAATGTTATAATTGAATCTTCATCATTGAGTTGTTTTGCTAATGCAATATGGGATTCTGAAATTGAGCCATTTTGAATTTCATTAATTACGCTTATAAACAAAAAAATAAGTTGATTATAAGATTTTATTACTGTGATGTTGTCAGGGCCTAACTTGAAATTTTTTCGCTGTAATTCTTGATATAATTTTTCCTGTATCTCTGTATGTAATGTTTCAATATCTCCATTATAGTTTAGAAAATCTAATATATCAGCATTATTCATTTCTGAAATATAATGCAGTAACTCACCAATTAGAACCCAAGGATTTCTAGCAATATCCAGTTTCCTAAAGGTTTCAAAAAAATCATTAGCAATTGGCATCTTAACGCCCGTTTTTGAGCCTTCGTAACTTTTGGAAGCACCAGCTCCCAGAATGATAACTTTTTTCATACTTGAATTCAAGGTATAAGGATTAGTAGCTAAAGTAATCATTACTTTCGACTTACTAAATCGGCTAAACTTTCTAAATTATCACTTAGTTGCCATGCATAATTTGAATATGTTACGACATCAGTATCAATTAAATTGTTTCTTTCTAAGATTGTAACATCAATTAGTTCTGTAAATAAAGCGCAAATATCAAAAATTGAAAACAGTTTAACTGATGCAAGATTTGATACAATTATTAAAGTATTTAAAGCTTTAAATGCAAAAATTAACTTTAATGTTGAATTACTAAATCAGAAAGTTGTAATTCAATAATCATCCTTATAGATGAGGATATCGGTCTTTGTATATTTTCCTTAGTTCATCATATCCACCGTCATTAAAAACATTTTTGTACTGTTGCGATATTATATGTATTTCTTTCCATTTTGCTTTATCAGTATTAGCTCTTTTATATTCTTCGTTTTTTAGAAGAAACTCAACAAATCTAGATGTTGGAGTACCGAGGTGTTCTATATCTTCAATTATCTTTTCTAGTGGTGACATATTTAATTCATTGGTTTAATCATAAATGTAGTATTTTATTTTATTTTGGATTTAATAAAATACCAAAATTATGACTAGCATTTCAAATTTAGCAACATCATTGACGGATACTTTGAAAAATTCAGATTTGCAAGGAGTGACTACAGAGTGGTCTGAGGTATTTCTCGATACTTTATTAGAAGATGGAATTTTAAAAGATATTCCCATAATTAGTTCTATTATTGGAATTGGCAAAACGGGAATGAAAATAAGTGAAATGCTGTTAATGAAAAAGTTGCTTTATTTCATTACTCAGGTTAATGAAATTCCTGCACATGAGCGTGAAAAAGTCATATCGGAGATCGATAATTCTAAAAGTTATAGAATTAAAGTAGGCGAGAAACTTCTTTACATAATAAACGAATGTGATGACCATGAAAAATCTGAAATTATGGGCAAACTTTCTATTGCAGTTCATAGTCGTAGTATTGACTGGGAGGATTTTCTAAAATGTTCTCTAGTAATTGAAAAATGTATGGTTAAAGATTTAATATGGTTTATAAAGTCAGATACCAATTCATATATAATGAAGGAGTGTGATAGCGCTGAGTTTTTAAATTGGGGGTTGCTAGAATTTGCACCTTTAGAATTAAAAGTAGAAGAAAAGAGAAATAGAAGTATGGGGGCAGGGGGTGGATATGAGATAACAAATAAGGATTTAAAACTAAAAATTTCCCCATCTGGCGAAATTATACGTTCTTGTTTAAAGGGTTATGTAGTAGAAAAGATTAAAGAGCTGAAGATAACTCAAATGAATTTGCTTAGTATAGAAAATCATATCTCAATCATAGCAAAAGGTTTTGAAAAAGAACGAAGAATAGAGAGACTACATCAAGAAATACAAGAGGTTTTAAACGAACTATGTAATAACTATGTTTTAAATGATAACGAATTTAAATCTATTTTTACAGATATTATGACCATCACTGGAAAACACTCTATAACCTATATTACTAGGCAACTGAAGGATAAGTATGATGAAGTATTAAAATCTGGTAATGATTTTAATTTTGACAGATGGGAAAAATTTAGCACTGATTTTATAAAAGAACATGACATAAAAGACTGGAGGGATACGATGGGAGGATTGTGAAAAAACATCCTCTTTACCACCCACACTATTAACCTTTTTATCTTTGCTGTTATTTTGCTTTAGAATTAAAACACTAAGCTTATTTACTTCTTTTTCTAATTATTTTTTACTGAATGGTTTTTCATTTATGTTTTCAGTTTGAGTCACTAAGAATAAATATATTTATTAAGCAACAGGTAAAAAAAGTAAAGAAATATTAGCAGAATTATTTAAAATCATATAAAAAAAACAATGGAAAAAAAGCCATTATTAGATTTGTTAAGTCAAAAACAAGAACAAATAGATGTCATCTTAGAATATTTTTAACTTTAATGTTGAATTGCTAAATCAGAAAGTTGTAATCCAATGATTTGTCGAATATGAGGTGTTCCTTTTTTTTTGTTTAGATATTTATAATTCATTTAATATAACTTATTGTTTTAATTCCTATTCTTAAATTCCACTGGTGTTTTTCGGGCTTACCTAAAAAAAACAAGAGTAAAAGTTGAAAGAGTTATTCTATAACTTTTACTCTTAATTTTGTATGCATTTAGACACATGCTATGAGGGAGATCGTCGCCATCTTCAACGGAGCAAATTATACAATAATTACCGACTGGCGATCTTTGGCAACACAAATACTATCCTTTACAATATAGCATTCAACAAAATGGTTTCCTTTAAAGCTTGTTGGTTCCTGATGGGTTGTTCCACCTTCATTAATTTGGCCTCTAATACAATTGCAGTCAACAGCATATTCTCCCCGATTCAATGTTTTCCAATAAATAGCGAAGGGAGGTGGTATATTAAAATTCTTCAAGGTAAAGGTAATCTGTCTGTTCCGGCCTACCTTATTTCCTTGTGTACTCAATTCGTAATGTCTGTGGCCTATTTTTTTGTTCACCCGTCCGCTTATACGCACTTTATAAATTGGATTAACCTGTAGTGGAAATCCCAAATCTGCAATTTGCTGTTCAGTATTATTATAAGATACAAGATTTCTGTTAGATTCATTTGAACTTACTTCATCTTTCGCTTCTGGCTTTTTAAAACATTCCCCGAATATTTCCTGCCACTTACTCAGACTTTTTTCTTTGTCCGTTTCCTCATATGCTTCACTAATTTTATCGCTGTAATAGATCATTTTCGACCGGAATACTTCCCAACCTTTCTGGTGCCAGCGATCCCCAAAATTCTCTCCTGTTTCTCCCGGATCAGATATAGTTGGCATGTACTCATGACCCTGAACATATGTCTTTAATTTTTTCATAACCGTATACAATGTCGTCGGAACATCACCGTAGCAATTTTCGTCCTCTAATAATGCGGCATCGTTTACCTGTTCACCCAACAGTGTATTTAGGATGATGGACTTAATGGCAAAGGTTTGCTTATAGTCACGGATATATTTTAAAAGACGTATAACTTTAACAAAGTTATGCTTTGTTATTCGGTTGCGTTCGTCAAGCCATTCTGTATATTTCTCTGGGTTTGTACGTTCAAAAGTATTATCATGACGGTTTGTAACGAATTTTTCTCCATGCCGTTCTAAAAATGGAACAACATCAATATGGAAATCATTGGCATATTGAATCGTAACACAACGGGTTTTCCTGCTTACCTTGTCCTTGTATATGCTATTGTGCCTGAAAAATTGATAAAGTTCCTGAACATAATCTTTTGCTTCTAAATCTGAATACTCTTCGAGATACAGTAATATGTCAGCATCAAAATCGAGGGAAGCTTTAACAGGCTTAATAATCGTCTTATGCGCATATGATCCCTGCGGAATTACATCAAGAAAGTTATTCTTAAAGTTTTCGCTTTCTCTCAATAAATTAGTAATGGTTTCCGTCCTTTCATCCAACGATGTAATTCTGGTAGAGTTTAGGTTGACATCATTGTCAAGAAAGCTTTTAAAGTAGTTCGTTAATTTCATTTTGAATTTACTGTTAGTGTTGGTTTATAAGTAGTTCCGCTCCGGTCATAAACTGTTATGGCGGGTTGTACATCACGCATTAATCCACGACCACAAGTAAGTGCACCTGTAACCGGTATAGCTGGAAAGAGATGGATTTGTGTGCAGGATTTGTGTGCTATTTCAAGTTGGCTCAAAAACTCATGATAAGTTTTATTAAAGTTTTCATATGATGCTTTATTTCTTAAAATATTGCGGTTGGGGATTGTTCCAATAGGTTTAATCTCATATAAATTACAGCTTTCTAAAATGTCTTGTGGTAAATCGTCAGGATTAATACTCCCACTTAAAGAAAGTATTACTGCAACATTTTCAGAGGCATGTTCTCTTAGTTTAACAATTTCAAAATTTTCAGTTTTGACTTCTTCTGACCACATCCAGGTTTCTTTATCTCCACGGTGTTTCTGGTATAGGGAAGTTGGAATTTTATCATCTAGTTTATAACCAAGATACACTAAAAGGGGAATACGGCTCATAGCAAAAACAGATAGGTGACGCACTTGACCTTTTTTAACTCCTTCCATAAGTGGGTGCAAGCTTTTATCAATGATGCTTTTCCCCATTGACCAGTAACTTTCCCAATTTTCTTCGGGGTCTGGCATGGCATTTAAATCTATTTCAATGCCATGCTTGTCAAAGCTATTGATAAACAATGCAAATTTTCGCTCACTATTAAAAACAACATTTCGGGCATGTTCTTTCGAAACTTCTACTGTTGCACCTCTTATTCCTCCTAACATCCTTAACACCAAGCTTTCTGAATCGATTTGAAGATCTGTCAAGTGATGTACTCTTTGTTCATGATCGGTTTTATGTTGTATAAGACGTTCTAATGTAAATTCTTCCAGCAACTCTTTCGTGTCTACAATTTTATGATGGTCTGCACATAACAGAATAAGATTGTCAACAGTGTTCCTATTCTCCAAAGCGAGTTCTACTTCACCTCTTGGGGATTTTTTCGCTTTACTCCATCCTACGACATGCGCCATTTCACCTATGGAAACATCGTAATTAAGATCAAGTAGGTATTTATTACAGATTACACATCGCCCTCCAGAACGTACCCATAATTTCAGTTTATCCACATCTTTAATAGGTGGTCTTGTCTCTATAATATGATCTTTAAGTTCTATTTTTTTATTTTTTTTACTCATGAGACATCAATTTATGAAAAGTTAATTTACTTGATATTTTTAGCTATTATGGAAAAACGGTTTGATTCGTCAACTGGAAGAAAAAACACTTCTCTTTTGAACTTGATGTAAGTTTCTTTTTATTCCCAATAGTTTTTCTACCAAAGTGCATTTCCGGGAGTATCTGCTATATACATTACTGTATTAATAGGAAGGTTTGTGCCTTCTTCCAATAATAATTGAATATTATGGTCGTCTTTCAATGCATTTTCTGGTAAAAATGTATCCTTTAATAGATAAATTGAGAAACCTCTACTTTTTGCCATATTGAATTTTGATTACTTTAATTGTACTTAAACAATGAAACAAATGTTAGTATTTAATTTATAGCTTCCTTACGGAAAACCGTGATTCCTAAAATTTTATTAATGCTTTAAAACTTATCAATTAACTTACATAAATCAGCAGGTATAAATACCTGTTCGAAGATAAATGGATAAACCAGTTGATGATGTGCCACTCTTTCCAGTAAAAAAGAGGTACGGATTCCGGTTGAAGATATGCCACTTTTTAAACTTAAATTAG
>NZ_JADOVC010000045.1:0-19392 GCF_015751645.1 Flavobacterium sp. CG_9.1 | reverse complement strand
ACAACACAAGCAGGAGTAGCCTACAGTTTGGATGGAATAACGTACCAGAGCTCGAATGTATTTACAGCATTGGCACCAAATACATATACTTTATACGTTCGAAATACAGCGGATAACACTTGTGTAACTTCGTCATCGTCTGCTATAACGATAAATGCGATACAAGTAATTCAAGTCCCTACCACATCAAGTGTAGTACAACCTACTTGTGGAACTCCTTCAGGAAGTATCACAATCACAACGCAAGTAGGAGTAGAATATAGCTTAAATGGCACGGTATATCAATCTTCCAATTCATTTTCAGGATTACTTCCAAATACTTATACGTTATATGTAAGAAGTGCAACAGATAACACTTGTGTGCAGTCATCTTTATCTGCGACTACTATAAATGCAATTCCAATTGCTCCGGTTATTCCTGTTGCCTCAACTGTGGTTCAGCCAACTTGTTCCACACCAGCGGGAACAATTACAGTGACGCCGCAAGCAGGAGTATCCTACAGTTTGAATGGTACATCGTATCAAACTTCCAATGTTTTTGCAGGATTAGCTCCAAACAATTATATAGTTTACGTGAGAAATAATGCTGACACTACTTGTTCCGTTCAAAGTCTTACAAGTATAACTATTAGTCCACTTCCTTTATTACCAGTAATTCCAACTCTAATGCAAGTCGTACAACCTACCTGTTTGATGCCAGCTGGAAGTATTGCAATTAACACACAAGTAGATGTCCAATATAGTGTAGGTAACGGATATCAAAGCAGCCCTGTCTTTAATGATTTGACTCCTGGAAAATACATAATTAGTGTGCGCTTTGTAAATAGTATTGCATGTGTAGCTTTAGGGTCTGAAATTACGATAAACGCTATTCCTTCACCAATTCAATTTGAAACCAGAGGAGATTGTGAAAACAAAGAGTTTATATTGACTGCAAATCCATTAGCGGGCTCTTATAATCCAAATGAGGTTTCGTATCAATGGAAGGATAAAGAAGGGAATCTTGTTGGAACTAATTCTAATGTACTAAATCTTACCGATGTAATTTCTTCAACTCCGGGAGCGCCAGTAGTATTTCCGGCGGCATATTCGCTTACGATTACTTCTATGAGTACCGGATGTGAGACAACCTCTAATGTAACAATAGAATCAATTTATTGCAACATCCAAAAAGGAATTTCTCCTGATGGAAATGGTTCAAATGATTTCTTCGATTTGAGTTTGATGGATGTCAAAAAATTGGAAATATTTAATAGATATGGTATCAAAGTTTACAGTCAGATGAATTATACCGATCAATGGAATGGCCAGTCAAATAAAGGAGAAGATCTTCCAAGTGCTACTTATTATTACGTAATTGAATTCAATAGCGGTGAGCCAAAAACAGGATGGATTTATCTAATCAGAGAAAAAGAATAAATAATAATTTATTAGTCACAGCTATTTTTAACTGACTTCTAAAACGAAAAATATATAGATATGAACAAAATAATATTGATGTCTCTTTTAGCTCTCTTCGCATGTTTAGATGTAAAAGCGCAACAAGATCCACATTATACACAGTACATGTATAATATGAATGTTATCAATCCCGCCTATGCTGGCTCTAAAGAAAGTCTTTCTTTGGGTCTTTTATATAGAAAACAGTGGGTGAATATTGAAGATTCGCCTGCTTCTTTTTCTTTCTCAGGTCATGCACCGGCAGGTAAGAATGTTGGAGTGGGTATCTCTTTTGTGTCAGATAAAATTGGTCCCGTAACAGAGCAAAATGTGTTTGGAGATTTCTCATACACTTTGAAATTAGGGGATACGCAACGATTAGCATTTGGTGTAAAAGCGGGTGTTTCATTCCATAAAGTAGGTCTAAGAGATATTCAATCTAGTTTGCCAGATCCTTCAGAGGGTATTTTTGGGGAGGATATTAACGATACATCGTTGAATTTAGGTACCGGTTTGTTTTATTATACCGATAAATACTATGTTGCACTCTCTCTTCCCAATATGATAAAAGCCGCACACTTAGATTATAATGGGCGTCAATATGGCTCGGATGTGTCGCATTATTTTTTAACCGCTGGTTATGTTTTTGACGTTAATTACGAATTAAAATTCAAGCCTTCATTCATGTTGAAATCAGCTTTTAATGTAACTCCATCTTTAGATCTATCTGCTAATTTTTTATATCAGGAAAAATTCGAAATTGGAGCAACTTACAGGTTGCAAGATAGTTTTGGTGGAATGATTAACTTTGCCGTTACACCTGAGTTAAGAATAGGGTATGCTTATGATCACATTGTTTCTGATTTAAGAGTAACCACTCCTTCTTCACATGAGTTCATATTACTATATGATCTATTTGAATCTAAAAAAGTGTCCCGCTCCCCAAGATTTTTCTAATATTTAATTACTCGACGTAATGAAAAAAAATACAATTTTATTATTTTTTGTGCTTACAAGTCTTTCGCTTACAGCACAAAATAAAGAGACTAAAAGTGCTGATATATTGGTTGAAAGCTATGATTATGTTAAAGCCGTTCAAGAATATTTAAATTTGGTTGCTAAAGGAAATACGGATCCGTATGTAAGTAAACAACTCGGAGACTGCTATTACTATATGTTTAATACAATAGAATCGGAAAAATGGTACGCTAAAGCAACGCAATCTCAGCAAGATGCAGAAACCTATTTTAGATATGCACAAATGCTAAAGTCCAATGGCAAATATGCAGAATCAAATATTCAAATGGCATTATTCGCTGATCGCATGCCCAATGATCAACGAGCCATTGTTTTCATTAAAGATCCTAATTATTTGACAAAATTAAATGCTTTAGAAAATCGTTTTGAGGTAAACGCAATTCCCGTAAATTCAGAACGCTCTGATTTTGGTGCTATTCTTTATGGAGATGTTCTTTATTTTGCGAGTGCAAGAAATGAAAGCAACAAAACGTATGGTTGGAATAACGAACCCTATTTAGATATCTTTCAGTCTACTTACACTGCTGATGGGAAGTACTCTGAACCTATTGCTGTTAATGAATTAAATAGTAGGTTTCATGAAGGACCTGTTACAATGAATAAGGAGGGCTCTGTTGTTTATTTTTCCAGCGAGAGTTTTAAAGATAAATTATTTGACAAGGATAAAACACGCAAAATCAAATTTGGTCAAGTAAATCTGTATAAAGCGACTAAAGAAAATGGAAAATGGAGCAACATAACTGCGTTGCCATTTAATAGTAAAAGTTATTCTGCGGGCAATCCGTCTTTAGATAAAGATGGGAAAATACTTTATTTTGCCTCTAATATGCCTGGTTCCGTTGGAGGAACTGATATTTGGAAAGTAAAGGTGAATAGCGATGGATCTTTTGGTATTCCAGAAAATTTAGGAACAAAGATCAATACCGTTGGGGATGAGAATTTTCCGTTTATGGGGGATGATTCCATTTTGTATTTTTCATCAAATGGTTTGACTGGTTTTGGAAGTTTAGACGTTTTTTCAGTGGATTTAAATACTGATGGAGAACCACATAATATGGGTAAACCTATAAATACGGAGAAAGATGATTTTGCTTTTAGTTTTAACAAAGATAAAAATATAGGATATGTGTCTAGTAACCGTTTTGGTAAAGATCATATTTATAGTGCGATTCCAATTTGTAAAGCTCAGATTTTTATTGTGGTTAAAAATGCAAAAACAGGAGCACTTTTGGCTAATTCTAGAGTGGTAATTTTGGATAACGCCACGACTATTTTAGATACTCAGCTGTCTAGTAATGATGGTGAAGTGCTTTATGATTTATCCTGCCTAAAGTCATACACAATACAAGTTTTCAAAAATGGTTATGTTACAAAATCTTTTCCAGCCAGCAGTAAACAAGGGCTAATTACAATGGAAGTTGCACTAGAGCCAATTGATGTTGTTGTAACAGAAACAGAAATCCTTTTGAATCCCATTTACTTTTATTCTAATAAGAGTGATATAACGGAGCGTGGTGCAGTAGAGCTTGATAAATTGGTTTATGTACTGGCACAAAACAGTAATTTACAAATCGATGTTAGGTCTCACACGGATTCTAGAGGCTCTGACTCTTATAATTTAGATTTATCTGAAAGAAGAGCACAATCAACTGTTGCGTATATTATATCAAAAGGAATCAGTTCAGAAAGAATTTCTGGGAAAGGATTTGGGGAATCCATACCTAAAATTGATTGCCAAAATAACTGTACGGAACTAGAATTTGCACTAAATAGACGTTCTGAATTTATGATAAGAAAATAAATGAATTAGTTTTAAAATACAAGAAGAGGATACTATAAAGTATCCTTTTTTTGTACAATTTATTTATTAAAAGGAAATTTTGTTATTCAAATATTAGCCATGAATCGTTTCTTGCTTGCCATAATTACTGATGATGGATGTTTCAAAATCAATCCACTCCTTCCAGCGTTTGTCCACATTGACGTTGTCTGCATATTTCCTTGCATAACCTAAAAATGTGGTATAGTGTCCTGCTTCGCTAATCATTAAATCACGATAAAATTTAGCTAATGCCGCATCTGCAATGTTTTCAGAAAGTACTTTGAAACGCTCACAACTTCTGGCTTCAATCATCGCCGAAAACAACAATCGTTCGCACAAAGCATCATTGCGACTCCCGTCTTTTTTCATGAACTTGAATAATTCATTCACGTAATGATCCTTGCGTTCCCTTCCCAGTGATAAGCCTTTACTTTTGATTAAGTCGTGTACCATTTGCAAATGTTCTAATTCTTCTCGCGCAATAATCATCAATTCGGTCACTAATTCTTCTTTTTCAGAATTTTGTGTGATCAAGCTGATGGCATTCGAAGCTGCTTTTTGCTCACACCAGGCGTGGTCTGTCAAAATTTCTTCAATATTTGACTCTACTATATTAACCCATCTTGGGTCGGTTGCTAATTTTAATCCTAACATTTTAATCGAATTTATGTGGGTACAAAATTAGTGTTTTCTTCCTGATTTATACCGCGATAACCAAAATGCTTTGTGACTTTGCTGTCAAAATAAGTGGGGCGTGCCACCAAAAAAAATGGCCAAAGCTACATTCCGCCTAGCCATTTTTTTGCTGTCGGGCTATCCGCTGCAAGCCCGGAATTGTGATTTCGCTGCGCTGCACCACAATTCCGGGCTTTCCACTACTGTCCCTCACGCAGTCTGGTGCAAAGTATAGTTAGCCATTTTCAATAGAATTTACAATCCTGGAAAGTTACAATCCGACTTTAAAGTAGTATTTTGCAGCATTAATTTACAACACACAAAAAGTGCAATCACTCTTAATTATCGGTTTTGTTTGGCCTGAACCCAACTCCTCTGCCGCAGGCGGAAGAATGATGCAATTGATTTCGCTGTTCCAAGAACAAGGATTCACAATTACCTTTGCTTCTCCTGCTCAAGACAGTGACTTTATGATTGATTTGCAGCTGTTTCAAGTTGACAAAAAGGCAATTGTGCTAAATTCAGAGAGTTTTGACACATTTGTGCAAGAACTTAATCCAACTGTAGTTCTCTTTGATCGTTTTATGATGGAAGAGCAGTTTGGTTGGCGCGTGGCTGAAAAATGTCCAAACGCACTTCGAATTTTAGATACCGAAGATTTACATTCTTTGCGTCTCGCCAGACAAAAAGCATTCAAGGAAAATCGTGAATTCAAAACAACAGATCTCCTTGTTGAAGAAGTAGCCAAACGAGAAATAGCCAGTATTTTGCGTTGTGATTTATCTTTGATAATTTCCGAGTTTGAAATTGAATTGCTAACCAACACTTTCAAAATTGATGCCTCGTTATTGTATTATTTGCCGCTTTTATTAGAACCGCAAGCTGTTCTAAATTTAAATACAACACTTTCATTTGAGAGAAGAAAAGATTTTGTTTTTATTGGTAATTTTCTACATGAACCCAATTGGAACGCGGTGCAATATCTCAAAGAAACGATTTGGCCATTGATTAAAAAACAAGTGCCTGATGCTGTTTGTTGTATATATGGTGCTTATCCTTCACAGAAAGTCTTGCAATTACATAATGCAAAAGAGGGATTCTTAATTCTTGGTCGTGCGGATAATGCGCAGGAAGTAGTCAAACATGCCCGGGTTGTTTTAACGCCTTTGCGTTTTGGAGCAGGAATAAAAGGAAAATTACTTGAAGCCATGCAATTTGGTACGCCAAGCGTTACCACTACCATTGGTGCCGAATCGATGCAAGGCGATTTGTCTTGGAATGGTTTTGTTGAGGACAATTGTATAATTTTTGCCAATAAGGCTGTGTTCTTATATCAAGATGAAAAAATTTGGCTTGAAGCCCAACAAAACGGATTTGAAATAATCAAGCAACGGTACATGCGAACGTTGTTTGAAAGCGAGTTTAAAGAGCAAATACTAACATTACAAGAGAATCTGCCACAACATCGTTTGAATAATTTTCTGGGTGCATTACTACAACATCATACTTTAAAAAGCACGATGTACATGTCGAAATGGATTGAAGAGAAGAATAAAAGGTAGTAGTTATAAACTTTTGAAGTATGAAAAGTTATTCAAATTAGAAAACTACATGCAACGCATCACTTTATTCAACAATAGCAATCGCTTCAATTTCGATGAGCCAATTTTTATTTCCTAAAATGGCAACACTTACCAAGGTGCTTGCTGGAAAGTCAGCATTTCCTAGAAATTTATTTCTAATTTTTCTAAAAATAGGTAAATCAAACTCTGGATTAAAATTTACAATATAGGTATTCATTTTTACCACATCCTTGAAAGTAGCGTTGCAATTTAGTAGTTGTTTTTCTAAATTCTCAAATGTTGAAATTGTTTGTAATTCTAAATTAGCACCAATTCCAATTTGTCCTGAAATATAAATGGTTTTAAAACTTCCAGTTTGTACAATAACCGCTTGAGAAAAGCCTTCATTTGGTTCGATATAGTGTTTATCAATCATTTTGTAATAAATTAAATACTTCGTAAAATTAATAGTTTATTTGCTAATAATGATTTTAAACCAGCGCTTAAGTAATAGTATTTTGATAACATTAAATAGACCTGACTATTTAATTATAATATGAAAATTCATTTTTCTACAAGAGATAGTAAATTAACTATTGCGTAGTTGCGATTGCAAAACTACTTAAAAAACCAGGCGGATTGAAAAGAAGCTTAAAAATTAATGACAATTTGTTTTAGTTTGTATGTCGATTTTTTTTAGTCATCATTTCCTACCTACTCTTTGTTATGCTGCAAGTTTTTCAACGGACTAGTTCACATATCTTGGGACGCTTTCAGTGCAAAAGACTAGATGGTGTTGTCTTGTGAAAATATAGTATATTTCGTAATCGGGTATTTCTGCAATTATAATTGACTTTACTTAGGGGTTATTTGGTCGCTTTCGCATCAGGGATAGTAGCGGCATCCTTTTATTTCTCTTGTTTTTTTAACGAGAGGAATAAAAGATACAGCGAATAGCCCGACTTCACTGCAACGCTAGTAGAAGTGAGGTGATGCCCAAAAACAAAAAACCCATCTTGTTCTGAAGAACGAGATGGGTTTGAATTTATAAAGAAGCAGTGGTTATGCAAGCATGGTCACTGGGTTTTCAATGTATTGTTTTAATGTTTGTAAGAATTGTGCTCCAGTTGCTCCGTCGATTGTGCGGTGGTCGCAAGCAAGAGATAGCATCATGGTGTTTCCTACTACGATTTGGCCATTTTTAACTATTGGTTTCTCTACAATTGCTCCTACGGATAGGATGGCAGAATTAGGTTGGTTGATAATCGAGTTGAATTCGACGACACCAAACATTCCTAAGTTAGAAACCGTAAACGTACTTCCTTCCATTTCTGTAGGCAATAGTTTTTTGTTCTTAGCTCTTCCAGCAAGATCTCTTACGCTTCCGCCTATTTGAGATAAACTCATAGCATCTGTAAATTTCAATACAGGGACCACTAATCCATCTTCAACAGCTACAGCTACGCCAATATTTACATGGTGATTAATTGTAATAGCATCTTCTTTCCACTGAGAATTGATTTTGGGATGTTTCTTCAAAGCCATCGCACAAGCTTTAATAATCATATCGTTAAAGGACACTTTAGTATCTGGAACGGAATTAATTACTGCTCTTGAAGCCATTGCGTCATCCATCGCCACTTCGATAACTAAGTTGTAATGTGGTGCGGTGAATAATGATTCAGCCAAACGTTTCGCAATGATTTTTCGCATTTGCGAGTTCTTAATTTCCTCTGTAAAAACTTCTCCGGCTGGAACAAAAACTTTTGGAGCAACAGGCGCAGCGGCAGTTTCTACTTTTGCAACAGGAGTTGCAGCATTTTGCGGTGCTACAGCAGCTGGTGTAAAGTTTTCGATATCGCTTTTTACAATACGGCCGTTTTCACCTGAACCTTTCACTTGTGTTAATTGAATTCCTTTGTCACTTGCAATTTTCTTTGCCAATGGTGACGCTAAAATACGCTGTCCGTCTGTGGATGCTTCTTGAACAATTGGTTCTGTTTCTTTTTCTGTTGCAGCTACTTCTTTTTCTTCTGCTACAGCAGGAGCCTCTTTTGGAGCTCCACCAGTTTTATAATTATCAGCTATTCCGCTAATATCGGTTCCAGCTGGGCCTATTATGGCTAAAAGACTATCAACAGGTGCACTGTTTCCTTCTTCGATTCCTATGTACAATAAAGTTCCTTCGTTGAAGGATTCGAATTCCATTGTTGCTTTATCAGTTTCGATTTCAGCAAGAATATCTCCTTCAGCAACAGCATCTCCTACTTTTTTTAACCAAGTTGCTACAGTTCCTTCTGTCATGGTATCGCTTAAACGAGGCATTGTGATAACCACAACTCCTTTTGGTAACGAAGCAGATGAAGTCGCTGTCGTTTTAGTAGCTTCAGGTTCAGGTGTTGTTGCTTCAGTAGCTTTTGTTTCTTCTTCAGTTTTTGTTTCTTCTTTAGCTGGAGTTGCATCAGCTGGTTTTTCTGCTAGTAATGCGGAAATATCCTCTCCTTCTTTTCCTATAATTGCTAATAAAGAATCCACTGGTGCAGTTTCACCTGCAGGTATGCCTATATGTAAAAGAGTACCTTCGTTGAAAGACTCAAATTCCATCGTTGCTTTATCAGTTTCAATTTCAGCAAGGATATCCCCTTCGTTGATTTTATCACCTACTTTTTTTAGCCAAGTCGCTACCGTTCCTTCCGTCATCGTATCGCTCAAACGAGGCATTGTAATTATTGTTGCCATAATTGATTTATAATTTATGAGGTAAAAATGGATAGTTTTCTTGTTCGTATACTACGTCGTAGAGTTGTTGTATTGGAGGGTATTCAGATTCTTCGGCAAATGTCACACATTCTTCTACTAAAGCTTTTACTCTTTGATCAATTACTTGGATTTCTTCTTCTGTAGCATACTTTTGATCTTTAATTACATCTAAAACTTGAGTAATTGGATCAATTTTTTTGTATTCTTCAACTTCTTCTTTCGAACGATATAATTGAGCATCCGACATAGAGTGGCCTCTGTAACGGTAGGTTTTCATTTCTAGAAAAGTAGGACCGTCGCCACGACGCGCTCTGTCAATTGCTTCCGTCATTGCTTCAGCAACTTTTACAGGGTTCATTCCGTCCACTGGTCCGCAAGGCATTTCATACCCTAAACCTAATTTCCAGATATCAGTATGATTGGCTGTTCTTTCAACAGATGTTCCCATTGCATATCCATTATTTTCAACGATAAACACCACAGGAAGTTTCCATAACATAGCCATATTGAATGCTTCATGTAGAGAGCCTTGACGTGCTGCCCCATCACCAAAATAGGTCATGGTTACACCACCAGTCTCAAAATATTTATCTGCAAAAGCTAGTCCAGCACCTACAGGAATTTGTCCTCCTACAATTCCATGACCACCATAAAAACGGTGTTCTTTTGAAAAAATGTGCATGGAGCCACCCATCCCTTTTGAAGTTCCGGTAACTTTTCCTAAAAGTTCCGCCATTACGCGCCTAGGATCAACTCCCATACCTATTGGTTGAACGTGATTTCTGTAAGCAGTAATCATTTTGTCTTTAGTTAAGTCCATAGCGTGCAATGCACCAGCTAATACTGCTTCTTGACCATTGTATAAATGTAGAAAACCTCTAACTTTTTGTTGGATGTATAATGCTGCAAGTTTGTCCTCAAACTTTCTCCAAAGCAGCATATCTTCATACCACTTTAAATATACTTCTTTTGTAACTTCTTTCATCTGAATTTTTCTTTTGCTAAAGTGTTATTGTATTATCAATTTGTACTATAACGCAAAATAGTTTCCTCCCACAAATTTGCGAAATGCAAAAATAAGACATTCCAAGTAAGAACTAAAATTTAATAGGCAATTTTTGGAATTTTTACAAGAATTTTTTATCGAACATAAATGGAAGCAAGTTTTTTAGGGAATCCGATTTGTAAATGGCGCCAATTTCTCCCATGAAATAGATTTCTATTGGTGTATCCTGCTTGATTTCGTATTCTGCTATTGATTGTCTACAGGATCCGCAAGGTGGAATTGGTGTTGTAGTTTCGTTTGTGTCCGACGCAGCGGTAATGGCCATTTTTAAAACTTTAGCTTCAGGATATTTTGCTCCTGCGTAAAATATAGCGACGCGTTCTGCACAAAGCCCGGACGGATAGGCTGCGTTTTCTTGATTTGAACCAAGTACAATTTTGTCATTATCTAAAAAAATGGCTACTCCAACTCTAAATTTGGAATAAGGAGCGTAAGCATTTTTTCGTACTTCAACAGCTTGTGTCATTAAATCCTGAATGTCATTTGGTAATTCCTGAATGGATTCGAACACTTTGAATTGTGTGGTAATTGTTATTTCTTTCATGCTTTTTTAAGGAAAAAAAATCCAAATTTCATCTCGATGTTTTGAGTTGAAATTTGGATTGTTAATTATTATTTTATATTAGTTTAATATTCGTCGTATTTATCTCCAAAATTGAAGGTCAGTGAAAAACGAAGAGTGTTCTCTAGGGGGTTTTTAACTTTTGATGCTGAAAATAAGTAAGAGACATCTACCTTAACAACGTTGTATTTGAAACCAGCTCCAAGGGAGAAAAATTGTCTAGCACCTTTTAACGGACTTTCGTGAAAGTAACCCAAACGCATCGCAAAGGAATCTTGGTACAAATATTCTGCGCCAAGTGAATAAGTGAATTCTTTGATTTCCTCACTTAGCCCATCAGGAGCATCTCCAAAAGATTTAAATACGCCTGAGGTCCATCCTATAGATCGGTAATTATCATTGTTTTGATTTCTTTCTTCAGGTGTTACCGTGCCGTCTCCATTTAAATCAGGATCCTGAGGTGTTGGAACAAGTAACTTATTTAGTTCAACATTTACTGCAACTTTATTATACTCGTCTAATATAAAATCAAAACCAGTTCCGATTTTTAAATTAGCAGGCAAGAAATTGTTGTTGAATTCATCATTATCATAACTAATTTTTGGACCTAAATTTTGAATGTTAAATCCAGCTCTCCATCTCCCGTTGAATTCATTATAGGCTATTTCTTCGGACTGATAGAAACCAGCAACATCAACTGCAAAAGAACTAGCGGAGGAGGCATCATTATTGTCTGAAGCTACTTTTAAATTCGAATTAATGAATCGTCCAGCAATAGCCATGGAGAACTTTTCACTTAATTTTAAGGAATAGGATCCATCAATTGCAAATTCGTTTGGAGAGACTATGGGGAAATCTTCGTTTTGTTCTCCGGTTTGTCTTAGTTCAATGTCTCCAAAACCAAAATAGCGAATGCTTCCAGCAAATGCGCTTCGATCATTCAATTTTTGATAATAGGTTAATTGTCCCAATGAAATA
This sequence comes from Flavobacterium sp. CG_9.1, assembly GCF_015751645.1. Classification (NCBI taxonomy): domain Bacteria; kingdom Pseudomonadati; phylum Bacteroidota; class Flavobacteriia; order Flavobacteriales; family Flavobacteriaceae; genus Flavobacterium; species Flavobacterium sp. CG_9.1. Next base: position 7,489 of record NZ_JADOVC010000045.1, on the reverse strand, counting down.
TCATTTACCAGATCAGTAAGATACGGTGTATAACTGAGCGAAAATCCTTGTGCATCTGTTGAAAACGCATATTTAGCGGGGTTCCATTGCTGTGAAAATGCATCGGCAGATGTTGCGACTCCCATATCACCCATACCCGCTGCTCTTGCATCAGCAGCTACAAGTAAAAACTGAACGCCGGGCACTATAACGCGCTCCTGTGCTTTTGCAAAGGAAATAAGTAAGAGACAAATTAAAAGGAATATTATTTTTTTCATTCTAGTGGTACTGTTTATTTAACAAATATAGTATATTATTAAAGTATTACAAGTTTTTCAAATTTTTCACTTTTCATATTGGTCAGGGTTGATTTTACGGTTAGCTTGTATACGTAAACCCCTTTCCCTAATCGGTCGCCAAAATCATCTTTACCATCCCAACTTACTTCTTTTGATAAAAAACCTTCTGTTGTAATAATTTGATTTTTTGTCCAAACTATTTTCCCTGTTATTGTCATTACTTGGACTTGAACTTCTAATGGTTCATATGGTCTATTGTGTGTAAACCAAAACTCGGTGTAGCTGACAAATGGATTGGGGTAATTTAATACATGCGTTAATGTTATCGTTTCATCACCTACTACAATAAATTGAATCTCAGCGGTGATTGGGTTGTTGTATACGTCCCAGGCTTTGAATGTAATGGTGTGTAATCCTGGAGCTAAATTCCGTAATGGAAACCGAAGTGTTCCACTAGTAAAATCGTCTAGTGTAGTTTGATAATAATCGTTTAAAACAAAAGCATTGCTGACATCTCCATCTAATACGGCAACAATGTCATGTCCTATTCCACTTGCTGTATTTATCCCATTTTCGTCTTCAAGATTCGCAACAAGAAAAGGAGATTCGTTTGTTGTGCCTCCAGAAACAAATGTTTCATCATTCATATATAACTTCACTCTTGGGCTAATATTGTCTGCAATAGCATTTTCGTTTATTCCCCCTATTTTTATAGTGGAATCATATCCAGTTTCGTTTTGTAAAAGCTGGTTTTTTTTGGAATAAAAGCTAATCCTTCCATTGGCTAGTGGGACTCTGATGTCTCGAGGTACGACAAAATTAAATTCAAATTGGCCGTTAGTTACTGTTGCATTTCCTCTAAATATTGTTTCTCCTAAGACGTTAAAGTTAATTGGAGGACTATTTCCGTCATTGTTATTGGTTGTTCTGCTGACTGCCTTGTCGAAAATAGTGGTAGAAACTTCACCACTATAGTTGGTCAACGGATTGTTGTTTTCATCGGTAACTTCTCCTGTTAGTTTTATTTTTGATAATGACTTGAAGTCGTCGATGGTTTGGCTGACTGGAATATCATTTACTTTTGTTAGTATAATTTTTGGTTTTGGTATAGCAAGCATTATTGCTGGATCACCAATATAAAAAATAACATTGGTAGCTGAATTTGGGTTGCTGTTTTTAGAGATTCGCAATGCTTCTGCTATTGATTGGTACTGATTTGATCCATACGACAATAAGTTTTTTGTAAGCCCATCATTAAAGTTTTCAGCACTAAATTGACCAATAGAACGTATCGTAGTAATCATGGCAATTGCTCCTCCTTTTGGGTTCCAGTAAGTATATTCTCCAGCCGTTGGTCTAAACGGATTGTCAAAACGAGAAAATTCACAGGTAATCGTTATGAACAAGGGATATTTGTATTGATTGCTTAAGTTCTGACCGTCTGATTTTTCCCAAATACGTTCTGCTGACAAACCGTCTTCACCACCGTGGCCTAAATAATTGAACACTAAAGCTCCTTTTTCGAAAGCATTAAAAAAATCAGTTCTTGCTTTTGGGTATCTGGAACCACCAGCAGAAGCTTCTTGCACATAGGAATCTAGTAAAATCTTATTTACATTCAAAAATGGCTTCTCTGAAGATATCGTATTTGCGAGTCCATTTTGTCTATTTTGTAAACTGGCATCTGACGGTATATCGGAGTCATCAGAAACCAAAACAAAGTTGTTTCTCCAGCTCCCGTACGATTTCACATCATGGTATTCAAGTACTTTATTTACCATTTCATCAGCCTGTTTTGCGTCATTTACCAACATTCTGCCCACTGCAATGTCGATTCCTCCAAAGAAGGAGACAATATTTCCTTCGGAGGGATCCATTAATCCAAAAAAATCATCTGAGGCAAAAGAGGATTCTCCGGTTGTACTGCTGTTTAAAGAATGATAAATAGGCACGACATTCGTATTGTTTACAATCCTATTTTTGAAATCATAAGATGCATCACCAAAAAGATTAATATATTTTACTCTTTTAGTGCTCGTTGACGCATTTTCATAAATGTATTTTATGCAGTTTCTTATTGCAGCAATATCCTGTTTTCCTGAAGAAAATTCTTGATATATTAATTCTAAAGGAATTACTTTGACATTTAAATTAGAATAGTTGCGATGGAAATTAGCTAATTTCTCTGCTTGTGAAATTAAAGAAGAGGGCGAAATAATAACGTAATCAATATCTTGAAATTGACCCTGGCTATTTTTAAATAAAGTCCCTTTTAGATTTTGATTGGCAACTTTTGATTTACTCTCTTTTAAAGGAGTGTAAAAATCTGTGGCATCAACTGCTACGTACTTTCTTAGTTCGCCTAAATTGGCTTTGAAACTGAATGTAGGCTGATTTGTGTTTTCGATTTTGGAAACGGTGTAAGGATCAGTGACATCCCAAATCTGATTAATTCCTGTAGCATTTGAAAGTTCATAATTTACAATGCCTAAATTGGAACCGGACTGATCGTACTGAAAATGAAATTGCTTTCCATAGCCTTGAAGTTTTCTTTTGGCGATCAGCCTAATATTATCCAGAAAACCTTTGGAACCGGGTACGCCGTTATTGTTGTACTTTAATTTTATTTTTGTGTTTTCTGCACCATTAAAATTAGAGTTATTGGGTAGAAAACCTAGGATAAATTCGGTTCCAGAATTGCTGCTAAGTGCAGGAAAGGAAATGGTACCTGCTGCATTGCCGTTTGCAGTTACGCTAAAGGAGGTGTTTGTGAAAGCTGCAGAGGCTGCTGTTAGCATTATTTTTACAGGAACGGAGGTGTCGATATTTGGAAAAATAAAGTCAAATTCCTGTTCGTTTTTTACTTCAAATGATTCACCAAACCACTGTCGGCCCAAGCGTGCAATGTTCACAAGATCTTGTTCGTGGAATTGATAATCATCAAATGACGTTAAATTTAACGTACTATTTCCCGTAGGTTGTGCCATTGAAGAAATTCTCTTTCCATCAGCTCCTTGGACGTTAATGTAATAATAAGATTTGTTATCATACAAATTAAGGTGCGTTCTGCTTTCCTGATTCCAAGTGTCTACTCCTTCAGCATAAAAAAGGATGTAATCTTCGTTGTTGAAAATGCCATCACTTTCACCGTTAATCTGAATTGCATTTTCGATTAAATCATTCGGATAAGATATGTTGTTTGCCAGAGGTAACATTCGACCGCCATTGCCATAGATTTTGATTTTTCGGGGATTAATTGTAGTAATATCTAGTCCTAGTTGCTGTAGGAAGTTTTTAGATATCTTATAAACACCGGATTTTTCTACATAAAATTGAAACCAGTTTCCACTTGCTAAAACAGTGTTAGAGATTGTGTTTACTCTTTTTGTGGATTGTACTGTTTTAGCATTATTGTTCTCTAATTCATAAGAGAAGGATTTGATTCGTTTGAATCCAAAATCATCCTTTATGATGGGGGAAATGCTAACAAATGCCTCTTTAAGGTCTCTTGAATTCGAGATCACTAACAATGCGTTTATTGTTTTTGGAATGTTTTCAGAGGCTAAGTCGCCAAGCTGATCCAAAGAAATTGATTCGTAGTTTATGTTGGTTATTTGCACCTTTCCTTGTTCAAAAAAAACGGGCTCTTTCGTTTTAAAGGTAAAAAGTAATGTTTTATTGGAAGCATCGTAATGAAAGCTATTGCCTGTAAAATGGGGGATACTAACTTTAGAATCTCCATAGGACATTTCTTTTTTTTCTAACCATTCGATGGTAATGTCACCTTTAATTTGAGTAAAAGAAACAAACGGAAGTAAGACTATAATGGCCAAAAGTATTTTTCTCATTGTTTTTTTAACGGGATTAATAGTGGGTTATTATTAATTAGTAAAAATAAATCATTTCATGTTATTGTAAATAATAATTATTATAAATTTGCGTTGTATTAGATAATTTAATGTTAAAGTTAGATTTGCAGATTTATTAAAAAAAGTTAGATGCTTGTTAATTGTTAATTATTATATTGCGTCACTAAAATTATTACCTACTAATGAGTATGAAAGCAAACAGAATTATAGGCTTACAGTTGTTGCTATCAATCGTGTTGATTGTTGGTTTCTCCAGTTGCAGTAAAAAATCCAATTCAAAGAACACTTCGAGAGCTACGGGTTGGAACATGGATAGTAGAAAAGGTTCCAGTAAGAAAAAACAAGAAGCAGGACCTGGATTAGTCTTTGTTGAAGGTGGTACTTTTACGATGGGTAAAGTGCAGGATGATGTGATGCACGATTGGAATAATTCACCAACACAGCAGCACGTGCAATCCTTTTATATGGATGAAACGGAAGTGACAAATTCGATGTATTTGGATTACTTAGATTGGTTAAAAAGTGTGTATCCACCAACGGAGGAAATATATAAAAACATATACGAAGGAGCTTCGCCAGATACTTTGGTTTGGAGAAATAGATTAGGTTATAATGAAACGATGACTAATAATTATCTTAGACATCCTTCTTATGCGGATTATCCCGTGGTGGGAGTAAATTGGATTCAAGCGACTGAATTCAGTAACTGGAGAACGCAGCGTGTAAACGAGGCTCTTCTAGAAAAAAGCGGATATCTTAAAAAGAATGCAAAAACACTTGATGTGACAGCGGAGAGTAATTTTGACACAGAAACGTATTTAAATTCCCCAACTTCAGCTTACGGAGGTAATGAAGATATCGTTTTAAAAGGAGGAAAAGGAGCAAGAAAAACACCTAAAGCTGGCAAAGACGGAACAGTTACTGAACCAAAAAATGTTTACGCACAACGTTCATCGGGAATACTTCTTCCAGAATATCGTTTGCCAACTGAGGCGGAATGGGAGTATGCAGCTGCGGCAGATGTAGGTCAAAGAGAATATAACATTTACAAAGGTCAGAAAAAATATCCTTGGTCTGGTGGGTATACTCGTTCAGGAAAAAGACAAAGTCAAGGAGATCAATTAGCCAACTTTAAGCAAGGAAATGGAGATTATGGTGGAATTGCAGGATGGTCTGATGATGGTGCTGATATCACTAATGAAGTAAAGAAATATCCTGCTAATGATTTTGGATTATATGATATGGCCGGAAATGTAGCGGAGTGGGTACAGGATGTTTATAGACCTATCATTGATAACGAAGCAAACGATTTTAACTACTTTAGAGGAAATCAATATACTAAGAATAAAATTGGTGCTGACGGTAAAGTGGAAATTGTTACCAAGGACAACATGAAGTATGACACGTTGAGTAATGGTAGAATAATAGCCAGAAACTTTCCAGGTCAGATTGCTCAAGTGCCAGTTGACGAACAAGAGACTTACTTGAGACAGAACTTTGATAAAAGCGATAATACTAATTATAGAGATGGGGATAAACAATCAACCCGATATTATGATTTTGGCGATTCAGAGTCTGATGATGAAAAAGCAAAATCAGATAAAGTAATGTACAACTCTCCTAAACATAATGTTACAACGGACAGTTTAGGGAAAATGGTTAGAAAATATGATAAATCTAGCAAAAGAACTACCTTAATCAATGATGAATCTAGAGTTTACAAAGGGGGATCTTGGAGAGATAGAGCCTACTGGTTAGATCCGGCACAAAGAAGGTATTTTCCACAAGATATGGCAACGGATTACATTGGTTTTAGATGTGCAATGTCTAGAGTAGGGCCAAAAGCAGATAAGAAGAGATCAGCAAGAAATTAAATTTATAAATAAATAAAATAAAAAGAAAAGCCCTTTGATTAGGGCTTTTCTTTTTTTAAATCGTTTCAAATGGATATTAAGTACATTCATAGTTTGTTTTTAAAATGCAACTCAGTTTCAATAGACACACGTAATATTAAGTCCAATTCCTTGTTTGTTGCTATAAAAGGGGATCGCTTTGACGCCAACACATTTGCCGAGTCAGCATTGGAAAAAGGAGCGTCTTATGTAGTATTTGATGACGATTCTTATTTTATTGATGAGAGAACTATCTTAGTGGAGGACTGTTTGATTGCCCTGCAGGAATTAGCAAAATTTCATCGGGAGTATTTAAATCTACCTATAATTGCGCTTACGGGAAGCAATGGAAAAACAACCACCAAAGAACTTATTCTTGTTGTTCTTTCAAAAAAGATGAAAGCAAAAGCAACTGTAGGAAATCTAAATAATCACATTGGAGTCCCTTTGACATTGCTTTCGTTTACTTCAGAAACGGAAATAGGGATTGTTGAAATGGGCGCAAATCACAAAAAAGAAATTGAATTTCTATGCGAATTAGCAACCCCTGATTATGGGTATATTACTAATTTTGGTAAAGCGCATTTAGAGGGATTTGGTGGCGTGGAAGGAGTTATTCAAGGAAAAAGTGAAATGTATCATTATCTTTCAGGTAAAGACAAGACTGTTTTTATAAATTTGGAAGACGCCATTCAAGTTGAAAAGTCAAAAAGTTTAAACACGTATACGTTTGGGATTAATAAAGTAGAGGCAGCTGTAAATATTACGGATGTAAAAGCCAATCCTTTTGTTGAAATTAGTTATTCGGATCTAGTGATTAAATCTCATTTGATAGGTTTGTACAATGCAAATAACATCAATGCAGCTTTGGCTATAGGAAAATATTTTGGAGTTCCTGACAGCGATATTAAGGAGGCCTTGGAGGGTTACATTCCTGAGAATAATAGATCTCAATTAGTGTCAAAGGGGACGAATCAAATCATTCTGGATGCTTACAATGCAAACCCAAGTAGCATGACGGTTGCAATAGAGAACTTTTTACAGTTAGAAAACCTAAATAAAATTATGGTTTTAGGCGATATGTTTGAGTTGGGACAGGAAAGTGCTCAAGAACATAAAGCGATTGTGATGCTATTGGAAAATGAAAAAAAAGTTAAATGCTATTTCATTGGTTCGGCTTTTTATCAAAATAGAACACAACAGAGTAATTTTTATTTCTATGAATCATTTGAAAAATTTTCAAATGATTTGCCTCGTGCAGGATTTGTCAATAGTGCAATTTTAATAAAAGGCTCTCGCGGTATGGCACTAGAGCGGACCTTGGAACTGCTATAACGTTACATGATTATTATTTATCACTGCTATCCGAAAGTCAGAAATTAAAAGTGCCTGAGAATCCCTTATTTTTGTTTTGCAAAAAATAAAATAATTTAATGGGACTCTTCAGACG
>NZ_JADOVC010000044.1:0-19517 GCF_015751645.1 Flavobacterium sp. CG_9.1 | reverse complement strand
AAAAAATATTTGACCTACTTATAAACAGAATGATGAATACTCAAAAGGTTTTATATCAAAATATTATAATAAGTAAATAAGTGAACACCTCGATAGAATTTTTTTTCTCTTTCATTAATTAAAATCGAACCAGAAGTAGGATGGTATAAGGTGGTTAGCACTTTACTGAAGGTTGATTTTCCAGAACCGTTTTGTCCTTCAATTTTTATTTTTTCGCCTTTTCTGATTTTTAAATTGATATCTTTTAGTATAAATTCATCTGGTAAGTAGCCGTAATTTAGATTCTGTAGTTCGTTTTTTTCAATACTGAAATCCCGAATTCCTTTTTTTGATATTTTTTTGGTTTGTTCATCAAAATCTAAATATCGTTTTAAAATGACTTCATTCTCTTGGAGTGTCATGTTATCATCTAAAATCCCTTTCAAAGAAGAAAATATTTTTGAAGAGAGCGTAATAAAAGTTACGATTTGTCCTAGCGTTATTATTTGGGTTTCAATAGCTGATTTAGTCAAAAATAAGATGATGAAAATAGTTGAAACAATGACAATTAGCGCCACAACAATTTTGTTTAATAAATCTATATAGCCGTTTCTAAGCTGGATTTTAAGATATTCATTGATGCTTAAAAAGATTTTGTTGGTATGAAACCGTTCGATTTTAAAGCTTTTAATCACTTGTATGCCATCTACTTTTTCCATCATTTTTGATAGAAAATCAGCTTTGCGCATGTAGCGGAGCCTTTCATTTTGTTTTAAATAAGGAGTAATAAATTTGAACCAAAGAAAAAATAATATCATGACGCCTAAAACAATCAATGTTAAAGTTTTGTCTATAAAAAACAAAATGCACAGGGAGTATAACGATACACTGACATCGACTAAAATACTAGTAAAGAATTTCATGAAAAAGCTTTTTAGCTTTAACGAATCACTAACCCGCTCCATCAAATCGCCTTTCTTGTAGGAATGAATATAAGACAGTGAAGAATTGTTGATTTTTTTATCGAAAGAAAATAAAAAATACCGGTCTAAAGCATTCCCTAAATGAATCCCTACAAAATTTTTGTAAACAGTAGTAAAAATGTCAAAGACTTTATAGATGCCAAGTCCGATTGCGAATAAAACTAAGGTATTTAAATTATACGTAGGCAGGACATTATCAATCATAATTTGATTAGTAAAAACTGCAAATTGTGCTGTTGCAGCTGAAAACATAGCTGCAAATATGTAGATATACCAAAGCTTTTTGTATTCACCCAATTGATTGAATAGTTGCCAATATAAACTGCTGGTGTTTTCCTCAGGAATGAATTCCTGAGCCTCTTTTTGGTTCTCATCTTCTTTCACCACTAAAATCAAAGGAGAATTGTTTTTGATTCTTCCTTTTTCAAATTCTAATATTTTAAAATTATTGAGTACAGCTGAAATTTCTTGATTTTTCAACAAGTCTTTAAGGAAGTTTCGTTCTGCCTCTGAATCTTTAAATCCAAAATTCTCCTTTAAATATTTAAAATAAGTGAGTTTGTTAAACAGTAATGCGTGACCATTTTCAATCAATACGTTGTGAAAATTAAGATGGTATTCTGCTAAATCTTGAGTGCAGATCGCTATTATTTTTTCTTCAGTATCAGTTAAATCCCAGTGATTTTTATTAAAATGTGATTTTCTTTCTTAATTTCTTGTAAGGATAAAAAATATTGACTCCCTTTAGTTGGATCATAAATTTTTAGCTGTCTATTTTTGAGTTCATTAATCACTACATAATGCAAACCATTTTTACTGTTAATGGGAAGAATAAACGGGAATAATTCTTGTAAATTCGCTTCATTCCCGATGATGTGATTGATGTCAAACAACTTCAATTGTGCTGTAAATCCATTAGAATTTAAGAAATTTTTTATATCTGATATTCGGGAACCTTTTTCCTCCAATGGAACATGCTGCTCGATGTATTTTCGAGAAATATTTTTTTCGTATATATTAAATATGGTTTTAATTGCGCTAATTCCGCAATCGTTGCTTTTTAGTTGGGGGTCAGTAATTGGCATAATTTTGAGGATTTTTAGCTCTGGTTATGGGGCCAACTAGATTTAAAATTGTTAATAACTAATTAATAATCAGTAATTTACTAATATTAAATAAATGTTGGATTTTTTTTTCCATAACGAACCTAAATAGTCGATAAAATGACAATTAGTGTTTTTTTTATATAAAAAAAAGCCTTTCAGTTTACACCAAAAGACTTTTATAAGATTATTTTATTGTTATTATTTGAAAATTAAATTTACAATTTATTCATATTGCTCGCTAATGTTTCAATAAATTTCCCAATGGGTCCTTTTATCATCATCGCCATCATGGGATTGAAATCGCCTTCAAAATCAAGTTTTACATCACTTGAATTTTCTGAAATATCAGTTATGTTAGCAATCAAAGTAAATGGAAGCTTATCGCTTGCTGCACCCAAAACTATTTTTGTGGGAGCAACTTTCTCCTTCATTTTTAATTTTATTTCTGGCATTCCTTTTAGTCCAAATATGAAAGCATCGTCACCGATAACTTCGAATTTGGCAATGTTTTCGGGCATTAATTTTTCAAAATTTTTCACATCACTCAACAAATCAAATAATTTTTGAGCTGATTTTTGAACTGTTACTTTTGGACTTTCTAAGTTCATTGTTTTTATAGTATTAATTTTAATTGTTAAACTTCAATAGTCCAAGTGGACGGACTCCCGTTCCATTCTCTTAAAGTCAGTTCTTCTTCCTCCGAAATATATCTTTTGGCAACAGCCAAATTCAATAAATTTTGATAGTTACTTAAGGTAAATAAATCCAGATGGGCCGTTTTAAAATTTTCTTCCGCAACAGCAAAGCCATAGGTGAATATGGCAACCATGCCCTTTACATTAGCTCCAGCGGCGCGTAGCGCTTCCACAGCTAGTAAACTGCTGTTCCCTGTACTAATCAAATCTTCGACAACGACTACATTTTGCCCTTTTTGCAAAAAACCTTCCACTTGATTTAACCTTCCATGTTTTTTTGGCTCGGGACGAACGTAAACAAAGGGCAATCCCATGCTCTCCGCTACTAACATCCCAATTCCTATTGCTCCAGTGGCCACACCGGCAATAACATCTGGTTTACCAAATTGTTTCTCAATATTTTTAGAAAATTCGTCCCGAACATAATTTCTTACGGCTGGAAATGAGAGGATTAATCGGTTATCACAATAAATAGGCGATTTCCATCCAGAAGCCCATGTAAAAGGATTTCTTGGATTCAATTTAATTGCATTTATTTGCAAAAGAAATTCGGCTGTTTTTTCGGCTGTATCTTTATTAAAAATCATAGTACAAATGTATAAAGTTTTTGTTAACGACAAACCACTTTTTTTGACAAATCACATCTCCAAGGAGACAGATTTTCAATTATTTTTATTAGAAAGTATTGACATAGAGCAACTTATAGTAAAAATCTTTCAAAATAAAATTAATAAGGCCTACTTGTATCATCCTGATGAAAGCTTGATTATGAAGACTTTAAAAGCTAAAATTCCTGTTTGCAAAGCTGGAGGCGGCTTGGTATATAACAAAAAAGGGGAGGTATTGTTCATTTTTCGAAATGGGAAATGGGATTTGCCCAAAGGTGGTATCGAAAAAGGAGAAGAAATTGAAGATACTGCGATGCGTGAAGTAGAGGAAGAAACCGGTGTCAATGGCTTGACCATCTCTCATAAATTGCAAAAAACCTATCACGTTTTTAGAAGAAATGGGAAGTATAAACTAAAAATAACACATTGGTTCGAAATGCAATCTGATTTTGAAGGGACGCCTCAAGGGCAATTAGACGAAGGAATTGATAAAGTGGCGTGGATGAATCCAGAACAAATCAAGGAAGCGCTCAAAAATTCCTATGAAAACATAAAATTATTGTTTGAAGAAGAGAAGATTATATAAATGAAATGCCCCCAGAAAGTCAACACTATTTGGGGGCATTTTTTTTGAAAAAGTAATTTTATTTCAAAATACGGTATACCGGATATTGTAAATGTGCCTTTTCATAGTAAGCAGAATGTTTGTAGATCCAGTCCAGTTGCGCTTCGGGATTGTTGATGAAATTCACATCACTTTGTTTTTTTAAATCAAATTCAGCTTTTAATTTTTGATTTTCTTTCAAAATCTGAGTAGCAGAATCTTCAAAAACATAATCAGAATATCCTTCTTTTTGTTGTAGCATTGTATCGAAAAAATTCCAATTGAAAAAAGAATCAATTGCTTCCGGTTCTAGTGTTTCCAATAAATATTTGATCCCCTTTTGTTGTGTAGGAATAACGTAATCTCCTTTGGTGAAAGCCACTTTCTCAGTTTTAGAAGTAACCGATGTGTTTCGGTGCAAATAATGTCCTTCATAAGCAGCATTTGTCGTTTTGAAATCAGCAATTCTATAGCTTTCGACTTCAATTATAGTATCATTTTTTAATTGGCGATAGGTGATTGTATTGTTCTTTAATAATTCAAGAACTGGCCAAAATCCTTTTGGAATAATATATGCTTCCGGAATTATTATTTCTTTTGTGGATTTGAATTCTTTGCTGTACGGAATGTCTTTTTTGAATGGTTTTGTTTTGTCATAAAACAAGCGATTTCCTGATGTCACATCACTTTTTTTGTAACTGGCTTCATAGCCTAAAAAAGAAAAGGGAACCGTTTTGGTACTGTCAATTTCCCATTTTATCGTGTATGATTTTTTTGGTTGGTACTGCTCTTCATTTTTCAAACGCAGCTGTTTGATTTTTTTGTAATTAGCATCCGTAAAATCAATGGTGGAACGCATGTATTCGTACGTCACTTTTACGCGATCGGCATATTTTTTAAGCATGTGCGTTTCTACCACAAACCCAATGGTATTAAACAATGAAGTGTAGCCAGTAGCAAATCGTGGACTCTCAAAAAATTGACCAAAACCTTTGTCCGGTGTATCCTGAAAGGCATTGACATAAGGCGTACTTTCGATATCTTTTTTTTGTAAATCTTTGACTAAGGCTGGTATCATTTCGGAATTTAAAAAATCACCTAATACGGTTCCTAATTTGTTATGTTGGGTCATAATGTAGGTAAGTTTGTACTGATAATCTGCCCCATTGCTCACGTGATTGTCAATAAAAACATCAGCATTTATTTTATGGAATATTTCAACAAAACTTTTCGTGTTTCGAGTATCTGACTTTATAAAATCCCGATTCAAATCATAGTTTCTAGCATTCCCGCGAAACCCATAGATTTCCGGTCCATCTTGATTGGCTCTTGAGGTCGAGTTTCTATTCAAAGCGCCTCCAATATTATACACTGGAATACAAACGATAACCGTATTTTTAGGTGCTTTTATTTTACCTAAGGCCAAATCTCTAAATAATTGCATTGAAGCGTCAATTCCGTCTGGTTCGCCGGCGTGAATGCCATTGTTAAGTAAAATTACCGCTTTGTTTTTTTGGATGTTTCCAAAATTGAATTCCTTCTCAGGATTGAAAATTACCATATGCAAAGGTTCGCCACTGTCTGTCAATCCCATTTTTTGCATTTCAATAGTAGGAAAATCATCTGCCAAAAGTTTGTAATATGCAATCGTCTCTTGATAACTAGCAGACTGATTTCCATTCCCTTTTTCGAAAAATGTATCGTATCTATTTGTTTTTTGTGCAAATGAACTGATGGCGAGTAATAAAAAAAGGAATGTGAAAAATCTCATCTTTCGGTTTTTAAAGTGAATATCAAATGTAGCTTTTTTTCTAAAGCTATAGAAATGATAGGTGGAAAAGGAAGCGCTCAATTTAAAAAAATGATAATTTAAAATTTAAAATTACCTTTGCACAAATAATAAAAATGAATAAGAAACACCATTCCAACAATATACTTTTGAATTTGGGTATCGAAAGCCTGAATGAAATGCAAGAAGTTGCACAAGATGCAATTTTGAATGATAGTAATATTTTATTGCTTTCGCCAACAGGTTCAGGGAAGACCTTGGCTTTTTTGTTGCCCATTTTAGAAATGCTACAACCAGAAATCCAATCCGTTCAATGTTTAATCTTAGTTCCATCGCGAGAATTGGGATTGCAAATTGAGCAGGTTTGGAAAAAAATGGGAACCGATTATAAAGTAAATGTGTGTTACGGCGGACATTCTATAGATACTGAAATTAAAAATTTAAGCAATCCACCCGCTGTTTTAATAGGAACTCCTGGGAGAATTGCCGATCATATTGACAGAGGAACTTTCCGTGTGGATAAAATCCAAACATTAATTCTGGATGAATTTGATAAATCTTTGCAATTGGGTTTCCATGAGCAAATGTCATTTATCATAGGAAAGTTAACCAAACTGAACAAACGCGTTTTGGTTTCGGCAACTTCCGATATTGAGATTCCAAGATACACTAGAGTGGTGAACCCAACGATTTTGGACTTTATTCCAGAAAATGAGGAAGAAACGAACCTTTCGATGAAAATGGTGATTTCGAAAGAAAAAGACAAAATAGGAAGTTTGTTCAACTTGATTTGTTCATTGAAATCACAATCGGCTATTGTTTTTTGCAACCATCGTGATGCTGCAGAACGCATTAGTGACACGTTGAACGAAAAAGGAATTTATGCTACGTATTATCATGGCGGAATGGATCAGGACGAAAGAGAACGCGCTTTAATTCAATTTCGTAATGGAAGTGTGAGTTATTTAATCACAACGGATTTAGCGGCTCGTGGACTTGATATTCCGGAGATGAATCACGTAATTCATTATCATTTACCTTCCAAAGAAGATGAATTTACACACAGAAACGGACGTACAGCACGTATGTTGGCTTCAGGAACAGCCTATATTATTGCTCATGAAAGTGAGAAAAAAATGGATTATATTGACTACGGAATGGAAGCTTTGAAAGTAGAAAACTCCACATCATTACCAAAACCACCGGAATTTCAAACCATTTACATCAGTGGTGGGAAGAAAAATAAATTGAACAAAATTGACATCGTAGGTTTCTTTTCTCAAAAGGGAAAACTTGAAAAAGGCGATTTAGGATTGATTGAAGTGAAAGATTTTATCTCTTTTGCGGCCGTGAAATTCAATAAAGTAAAAGATTTATTGAACGCCATTAAAGAGGAGAAAATGAAAGGTAAGAAATTTAAAATTGAAGTTGCGAGAAAAGTAATAAAGAAAGAAGAGGAGAATTAGTGTTCAGTTTTTAGTATTCAGTGTTCAGTTTTAAAAGAGTGAACAGTGAAAAGAGTGATCAGTTTTCAGCTTTTAGTAATCAGTAAAATTAGTCTAATAAAAAAAATCGTTAACAGTAAAAATACTCTTACTGTTAACGATTTTTTTTTAGATCAATTGAAAAAAGTGCATCGCAACCGATTACTTTTTTCAACTTAAGGCACTGAAAACTGTGACTGCGACTGAAAATATAAAAAACTATATTTTCTTCACATAAGCAGTAATAATTACAATAGTTTGACCATCTACTTTTCCTTCTATGTATTCCGCATTTTCGTGATCTAAACGAATGTTACGCACTGCAGTTCCTTGTTTGGCTACCATGCTTGAACCTTTTACTTTCAGATCTTTGATTAAAACCACTGAGTCTCCTATTTCAAGAATCACTCCATTGCTATCTCTATGAATCACTTTGTTTTCCTCTTCTTCTCCTTCTCCGGTTGCTTGAGCCCACGCCAAAGTATCTTCGTCTAAATACATTTGGTCTAATAATTCCTGTGGCCATCCTGAAGCTCGCAAACGACTTAACATTCTCCAAGCAACAACTTGCACCGCTGCATTCTCATTCCACATACTGTCATTTAGACATCTCCAATGATTTAAATCTACTGTCTCTGGGTTTTCAATTTGGTCAATACAAGTACTGCAAGCCAAGATACTTTCGTCAATTCCACCTTTTTTTGCTGGAAGGACTTCATATACTTTTAGGTTTTCGGTAGCACCACAAAGTTCACACTTAGATCCACTGCGTTTATTTAATTCTCTTTCTACACTCATATTTAAAGGCTTTTATTTTTGGTGAAAGTACGGCTTCTTGCTTCGTTTCACAAGTAATATGGTTACTGTTTATTTGTCAAGTCGAGCGCAGTCGAGACCTATCTTTTAGTCTCGACTGCGCAAGACTTGACAAAATCTCTTTTAAATTATTTGACGCGTACTGCTTCAGGAACTAGCATTTCATATTGTCCGTGATTTCTAATTACATCTCTCACAATACTGGAACTAATATATGAAGTTTTTGCAGCGGTCAATAAAAACACAGTTTCAATTTTTGACAAGCGTCTGTTGGTGTGAGCAATGGCTTTTTCAAACTCAAAATCGGCTGGATTGCGCAATCCGCGCAGTATAAAGTCGGCTTTAATATTTTTGCACAAATCGATAGTCAATCCTTCGTAGGTTATCACTGTTACTTTTGGTTGGTTTTTGAAGGTTTCTTCAATAAACCGTTTTCTTTCCTCAAGGGTAAACATGTATTTTTTTTCGGCATTGATTCCAATGGCAATTACGATTTCATCAAATAGTGGAAGGCTTCTTTTGATAATATCTTCATGTCCTAATGTGATTGGGTCAAACGATCCTGGGAATATGGCTTTTCTCATGTGTATGTTTTTTTTGTCATTACGACAAAGGAGAAATCTTTTTGTGTTGGTTATCTCCTTCTTAAAAATGACAAGTTATGATTTAGGTTAATGCCAATTCTATCGCATTAGTAAATAAATCTTCCAGTGAAATTCCAGCGGCTTTTGCTTGTTGTGGAATCAAACTTTCAGTAGTTAATCCAGGAATGGTGTTCATTTCCAACATGTGTGGTTCTCCGTTTACCAATATAAATTCGCTACGGGAAAACCCTTTCATTTTGAGAACTTCGTAAGCACGTTTGGCTATATCGCTTACTTTTTGAGTCATTTCGTCTGAGATTCTTGCTGGTGTGATTTCTTGTGATTTACCTAAATATTTGGCTTCATAATCGAAGAAATCATTGTCAGAAACGATTTCAGTAATTGGTAAAACGGTAACTTTTCCTTTATAATTGATTACTCCAACTGAAACTTCAATGCCGTCAAGAAAACTTTCGATGATGATTTCGTTGTCTTCTTTGTAGGCCATTTCTATCGCAATTGGTAATTCGGCAGCCGTTTTTACTTTTGAAATTCCGAAACTGGAACCCGCTTTATTTGGTTTTACAAAACACGGCAAGCCTACTTTAGCGACAATTTCTTCAGTATTGATAGCATCGCCTTTGTTTAAGTAATAGGAAGTGGCCGTTTTGATTCCGTACGGTTTTAAAACGGATAATAAATCGCGTTTGTTAAACGTTAAAGCCGCTTGGTAATAATCGCAAGAGGTTTGCGGGATGTGCAATAATTCGAAATAGGCCTGCATCAATCCATCTTCGCCAGGTGTTCCATGAATGGCATTGAAAACACAATCGAAAGTAATTTTTTTATCAGCAACAGTTACTGAAAAATCATTTTTATCGATGGGGAATTCGGCATCATTAGCATCAACATAAACCCATTTCTCTTTGAAAATATGGATTCGGAATCCGTTGTATTTCGTTTTGTCTAGGAATTGATATACGACGTTTCCGCTGATGAGTGAGATTTTATATTCGCTGGAATATCCGCCCATGATGATGGCAATGTTTTTCATTTAGTATCGTTTTGTTCTTAGTTGTTCAAATAAATATAAGGTGTTTTTGACACGAGATTCTAGCCCCGATAGTAGTGAAAATCCTTTTTATCAGCCTTTTCGGCGGATAAAAAGAGTACTTCACTATACTTTCATTTTAAATGGAGTTCAGTGAATTTCATTTGTAACGAATAGCGGGAAATAGCTCCTAAAAGCATTAAACAAAATTATCATTTTTTTTGAAACGAAATAGCTTTATCTTTGCCACAAATAAAAATAAATTTATGAGTTTACGTAAGTATCTTACTAGCCGTGTCTTTCTTGTACAAGTATTGATTGCTTTTGCCATTATTGCCGCTTTAGGCTATTTGTTTATGCATTGGTTGACTTTTACCACAGATCACGGTCATGAAATTTCAGTGCCGGATTTGCGCAAGCTTACCGAAGAACAAGTGGAAACCAAACTGGATGAATTAGATTTAGATTACGTACTGTTGGACAGTGTGGATTATAGAAGTGATTTTCCTCAATTTAGTGTGGTAGAGCAAGATCCTACGCCTGGAACGAAAGTAAAAGTAGGTAGAAAAATATATATTAAGATTAATACTTCTGGATTTTCGTCTGTTCGAATTCCAGATTTAATTGAAAAAACGTATCGTGAAGCCGTGCCTACATTGAAAGCTTTAGGACTTGAAGAAGGTACCGTAACGTATGTGCCCAATCTTGGAAAAGATATGGTGTTAGAAATGCGTTTTAAAGGGAGAAACCTAAAAGTAGGTGACAGAGTCCTGAAATCATCTAAAATTGATTTGGTTTTAGGGGACGGAAAAATGAGTTACCAAGAAGAAGAAAATGCTGTCGATACGCTGGCAGCCCCAATAGAAGAAACACCAGTTGATGAACAATAATAGAGATACCATAGATTTAGAAGAGGAGTTATTTGAACATTTTAGATTTGAGGTTCCAAAAGGGCAAGCCTCTTTACGAATTGATAAATATTTAATGGGTCTTATCCAAAATGCGACTCGGAATAAAATACAAACTGCCGCAACAGAAGGTAATATTTTTGTGAATGATGCGACTGTTAAGTCAAATTACAAGGTGAAAGCGAATGATGTGGTTCGGGTTATGCTGACTCATCCTCCGTATGAAAATCATATCATTCCAGAGAATATACCGCTTGATATTGTTTATGAAGATGACACGTTATTGTTGATAAACAAACTGCCAGGAATGGTAGTGCATCCTGGTCACGGGAATTATACTGGAACGTTAGTGCATGCATTGGCATATCATTTTGATAACTTGCCCATGAACAGCAGCGAGCGTCCCGGATTAGTGCATCGAATCGATAAAGATACTTCTGGCTTGCTGGTTATTGCCAAAACCGAAGCTGCGATGACACACCTTGCTAAGCAATTTGAAGCAAAAACTTCGGAGAGGGAATATGTAGCTTTAGTTTGGGGAAATGTAACTGAAGATCAAGGAACAATTGAAGGAAATTTAGCGCGTCACCTGAAAGATCGTATGCAGATGGCCGTTTTTGCTGATCCAGAAATAGGAAAACCTGCCGTGACACATTATAAAGTATTGGAGCGTTTTGGATACGTGACATTGATTTCGTGCCAGTTGGAAACGGGGAGAACACATCAAATTCGGGCCCATTTAAAACATATAGGACATCCTTTATTTAATGATGAGCGCTATGGAGGTCATTTAATTTTGAAAGGAACCACGTTTACAAAATACAAACAGTTTATTGATAATTGTTTCAAAGCTTTGCCAAGACAAGCTTTACATGCAAAGACTTTAGGCTTTGTGCATCCTACAACCGGTGAGATGATGCGTTTTGATACTGAGCTCCCACAGGATTTACAAGATTGCATTGAGAAGTGGAGAGGATATTCCAAATCTCATGGCCCGGACGAAGAAGAGTAAAATAGAAATGCCCCAAATAGTATCTAACTTTTTGGGGCATTTTCATTTTTATGTTTTTTTTGTGTTTTTCACAAATGAACTATTATGTACTCAATAATTTTTCGGCATGGAAACTTTAAAAAGCATTTTTATTTAAACAAACAATCCTTCAATACTTAAATAATGTTCACCTGTATCATAACAAAAAGTCAATATTTTAGCGTCTTTAGGGATTTCAGCTAATTTCTTTGCTACTGCCGCCAGTGATGCTCCCGAGGAAATTCCAATGAACATTCCTTCTTCTTTTGCTGCCCTTTGGGTGTAAGCAAATGCTTCCTCTTTACTCACTTGAATGGTTCCATCTAATAAATCCGTATGTAGGTTTGTAGGGATAAATCCAGCGCCGATTCCTTGAATAGGATGAGGAGCGGGTGTACCTCCACTAATTACGGGCGATGCTTCCGGCTCTACGGCATAGACTTTTAAGTTAGGGAAATGTTGTTTCAAGATTTCAGCACAACCTGTTATGTGACCGCCAGTACCTACGCCAGTGATCATATAATCTAGGCCATCAGGAAATGCTTTTATGATTTCTTGAGCAGTCGTAGTCTTATGAATAGCAATATTTGCTGGGTTGTCAAACTGAAGCGGTGACCAAGCATTTGGTATTTCTGTTACTAGTTCATTTGCCTTTTCCAGTGCGCCTTTCATTCCTTTTTCACGAGGCGTTAATACAAATTCAGCACCATAGAGGCTCATGAGTCGGCGTCTTTCTATCGACATCGATTCTGGCATAACAAGTATTAACTTATAGCCTTTAACCGCTGCTACCATAGCAAGTCCAATGCCTGTATTTCCAGATGTAGCTTCAATAATGGTACTCCCTTCTTTGAGTAATCCCTTTTCTTCGGCGTCCTCTATCATAGCCAATGCGATTCTATCCTTGATGCTGGCTCCAGGATTAGCACGTTCTAGTTTGATCCAGACATTATGGTCAGTGCCAAATAAGCGATTGATTTTTACATGTGGTGTATTGCCTATTGTTTCGAGTATATTGTTGTATTTCATAGTATTTAAATAGAGAAAAAATTAATGTCTTTTATTTCTTGTTGGTTCAAAACCGTATTTTTATTTGATTGCATGACAAATGAATATGGATTCATACTTTTGGTTATGAATGTATTACCCCCTACAATGCTATGGTTTCCTATAATAGTGCTTCCTCCTAAAATGGTAGCATTGGCATATATTATAACATGATCTTCAACGGTAGGATGTCGTTTTTTTTCTTGCATGCTCTTTTCGACTTGCAACGCTCCCAAAGTAACTCCTTGATAAATACTTACATATTTTCCAATTATGGTGGTCTCGCCAATGACAATTCCAGTACCATGATCAATCATGAAAGGAACACCTATTGTGGCGCTAGGGTGAATGTCAATTCCTGTTTTACTGTGTGCGTACTCGGTAAGAATTCGAGGCAGTAAGCAAGCAGTAAGGGAAGCAATGACATTAGCAATTCGATAGACTTCTATAGCAAAAAAGCCTGGATACGAATTGATGATTTCCTGAATGCAATCCGCAGCGGGATCCGTGTCTAATATAGCTTGCGCATCTTTTTGCATGGAGGAATATAAATCAGGAAGTGCAGCATAAAACGCTTCGGCATCATCTAAAATTTGATTCGCTGTTTTGTCTTTTACAATCTCCGAAAGTATAGAAATAAAGTTGGCTTTACTCTGGTCTAACAGCAATTCGATTTGGATCGTTTCTAATGCTTTCTCAGGAAATAATATTTTGAACAAATCGTCAATCCAATTAATAATTTTAGAAGAATCAATGGCTCTGACCCAATTATTATTTTGACTTTCCTGCAGTATATTCGAAAAGCGGTTATTTTCAGTATTCATTTATTTTGGAATAAAATCTAAATTAAACGAGCAAAAATACTCGAAATACAAAGATAGAGTAGAATTGAATAGTTTCATAACGCTACTTTGTAAATTAATGTTAATATGTTAAATTCCCACAAAAAGTATGTATTGTGTTGCAAATGGTTTTGGATAAAGGTCTTATTTATGAACATAAATCCAGTCAGCATTCATGAGATAGCGCAATAATTAGCGCAATTCTAAATCTGGTATATTATTTAAAAATAAGGTAACTGCGGGATTCCATTTTTTAGTATTATTACTTAATAAAAAGTCTGCTTTTTGAACTGATGACTTTGTTGTAAAGGACGTCAAAAGAATACTGTTTGATGAAACTATAGATCTTTTTCGTTTCATTTATCTGGAGTAAAGTTGATCGTTTAATACCACGTGCCATTTTAAGTACCGGATCTGTGTTGTCTTCAATTTCGAGTACTACTATCGATTGTATTAGGTCTTTTTTGAGAATGTGTCCCACCATTCCTTGCTCTGTTATCGCTTTCAATTGATTCCATTTTTCTGCAATTCTTAAATTTTGAATGCCGTGATAGGTAAAATTTGGTTGTTTATTTAAAAAAGTCTTTTTGAGATCCGAAAGTAATGAATCGGTGCTGTTTAGTTCCAAACTTTCAGTTTCTACCTTAATAATTGAAAATTGTACCGGATTGTTTTTTTTGAAATATAATATACTGTTCACACTTCGATTGCTACTTTCGATTGCAGTATGCTGTTTTTGGATAGTGAATTGTGGACCAGAAATACCATAACTATGTCTAAAATGCTCCTCATTGCAATACGCGAATACAATAGAAGAGTTACTAAATGATTCTATGCTAAGCGTGACATCATCAAAAAAAGTAAGACTAACCTGAATCGATGTAATACCATTTATGAAATTAATTCCATCAATATTTCCCTTGATCAAATCGGTATTTAAGATTAGTTTAAACTCGTTGTTGTTTGAATTTAAAACTCCATTAAAAGAGGTTTGAATTTCAGTAAAAACTTCATTTAGTGTTCCAGCATTTAAATAAATATTTTTCATAAGACGTATATTTAAACCATTACCAAAAATCGACTTGTCTGTTCGACAATTTTGATTTATTCAAAGTACGGAATTAGGTAAGAATATTTTGTTATGTAATTCTGTAGAAAAGTTTCATAATTCTAAGTTAAACTGTTTTTTAATTTATTTAAGATTTTGAATAATAGTGGTTTAGCGTGGTTTGTTGTACCGCCAAGTACACAAAGTAAAGAAGTGGCAGTTCAAATGAACTCCTTAATTTAACCTATAAAAAAATCCGATTGGCGTACACCAATCGGATTTGTTATTTTCTTCTAGAACTGCAACAGTACACTTCTATAGAGTTTTTATTTACAAGTGAATTACCTCATCATACGCAGCAGCTACAGCTTCCATAACGGCTTCGCTCATCGTTGGATGTGGGTGGATTGATTTTAGGATTTCGTGACCTGTAGTTTCCAGTTTACGTGCTACAACTGCCTCAGCAATCATATCTGTAACTCCGGCTCCAATCATGTGACATCCTAACCATTCTCCGTATTTAGCATCAAAAATTACTTTTACAAAACCATCTGGAGTTCCGGCAGCTTTTGCTTTTCCTGACGCTGAGAAAGGGAATTTACCAATTTTCAATTCGTATCCTTTTTCTTTAGCTTGTTTTTCAGTCAAACCTACAGATGCAATTTCAGGAGTTGCATACGTACATCCTGGAACGTTTCCGTAGTCGATAGGCTCAACGTGAAGTCCTGCAATTTTCTCTACACAATTGATTCCTTCTGCCGAAGCTACGTGAGCTAACGCTTGTCCTGGTGTAACATCACCAATGGCGTAATAACCTGGAATGTTAGTTTGGTTGTAGGCATTTACCAAAATTTTATCTTTGTCAGTAGCGATTCCAACTTCCTCTAATCCGATGTTTTCAATGTTGGTTTTGATTCCAACAGCCGATAGCAAAATTTCTGCTTCTAAAACTTCTTCTCCTTTTGCTGTTTTTACAAATGCTTTAACTCCTGCACCAGTCGTATCAATTCTTTCTACTGATGAGCTTGTCATGATTTTGATTCCAGCTTTTTTCAAAGAGCGTTCCATTTGTTTCGAAATGTCTTCGTCTTCAACCGGAACTACATTTGGCATGAATTCTACAATCGTTACATCGGTTCCCATCGAATTGTAAAAATGTGCAAATTCAACTCCAATCGCTCCCGAACCTACAATAATCATTGATTTTGGTTGGGTAGCTAAAGTCATCGCTTTACGATAACCGATTACTTTTACACCGTCTTGTGGTAAGTTTGGTAACTCACGAGAACGTGCTCCAGTAGCAATGATGATATGGTCTGCACTGTATTCAGTGACTTTATTGTCTTTGTCAGTAACGTCAACTTTTTTTCCTGGTTTTAGTTTTCCAAAACCGTCAAGCACATCAATTTTATTTTTTTTCATCAAAAATTGAACCCCTTTGCTCATGCCGTCAGCCACTGAACGACTGCGTTGAACAACTGCTGAAAAGTCTTTGTCAAAGGAGGAAACCGTCAATCCATAATCAGCAGCGTGTTTAAGATAATCAAAAACTTGTGCTGATTTTAATAATGCTTTTGTTGGGATACATCCCCAGTTCAAGCATACACCGCCTAAGTTTTCTTTTTCAATAATTGCTACCTTAAATCCTAATTGTGATGCTCTAATAGCTGTAACATAACCACCTGGACCACTTCCTAAAACTATAATATCGTATTTCATTTTTTTGATTTTATTTGAATAGTTGTAAAAATGAATTTGTAAAAACCCATTTTATTTTAATAACTGTTGTTTATTTTGTTGGTGCTGAAATTTGCAAAAGCGCACTTCATTTTATGTATTTGTCTTTTTTAATTGACTGGGCGAATTTAAGAATTTATTCTGTTTTGAGAAAGTTTCAAACGACAAAGTTTAAATAGGGCATTTTTCTAAAATTAAAAACTGTAAGTAGCGATTTATTAAAGTTTCAACGTTCAAAAGTCAGTGTTACCACTACCCAATTTTTTTAATTTTAAACAAAGAACGAGTGGTTTTATATATTGGAATTGCATTACGAACGATTCTTAAATTGCTACCGAAAACTGGGAATCATATAAGTTTTTATAGTAGCCTTTTTCACGATTAATTAATTCTTGGTGGGTACCTTGTTCTACGATCAGCCCTTTATCCATTACCACAATTTTATCCGCATTGACAATAGTGGCAAGTCGGTGTGCAATTACAATTGAAGTTCTGCCTTTTGTAATGGTTTCGGTAGCGCGTTGAATCAATTCTTCGGAGTAGGTGTCTATTGAAGAAGTCGCTTCGTCCAGAATCAAAATACTAGGATTGCTTACATACGCTCTCAAGAAAGCAATCAACTGGCGTTGACCTGAAGAAAGCATTACACCACGTTCCTTTACATCAAAGTCATAATTATCCGGTAAACTCATAATAAATTCATGAACGCCAATTTTCTTGGCTGCAGCCAAAACTTGTTCCCGACTTATTTCAGGGTTATTCAAGGTGATATTATTAAAAATAGTGTCAGCAAATAGGAAAACATCTTGTAAAACAACGGCAATTTGTTTTCGTAATGAACCCAATGTATAATTCTCAATATTGTGATTGTCAATGTAAATAGAACCGCTGTTAATTTCGTAAAAACGATTCAGTAAATTAATGATTGTAGATTTTCCAGCTCCTGTAGAACCTACAATAGCAACGGTTTGACCTGCATTTACCTCAAGGTCAATTCCTTTTATTACTTCCTCATCTGGAATATAACCAAAACGAACTTTCTTGAACTTTATATCTCCTTTAAATACGGGTGCTTCAATGATTCCGGTATCCTGTATTTGATCTTCCGTATCCAAAATATCAAAAACACGATTCGCCGCAATCATTCCTAATTGCATTTCGTTGAATTTATCAGCAATTTGGCGCAAAGGATTAAACAGCATTCCAATAAACATGGTGTAAGAAAATAAATCTCCAAAAGTGGTAAAATTATCTCCGTTTAATATCTTAATTCCACCGTACAATACAATAAAAGCAAGTGTTAGTGATGAAATAATATCAGCAATAGGGAAGAAGATGGAGTTGTAAAGAATGGTTTTTATCCACGCTTTTTTGTGCTTATAATTGATGTCTTTGAATTTTTCATACTCAATTTTTTCACGGTTAAAGAGCTGCACAATCTTCATTCCTGTTACCCGTTCTTGAACAAAGGAGTTCATGTTGGCAATCTGATTTCGAACTTCCTCAAAAGCTACTTGCATTTTTCTTTGAAATATTCTTGTAAAAAAAACCAAAACCGGCATCGCAACAATTACAATCCAAGTCAGTTTCCAGTTCATGTAAAACATAAAAAGCAATACCACGAGCATTTTCATCAAGTCACTAATAATCATGAAGAGTCCCTGACTGAAAATTCTTGCAATGGATTCAATATCTGATACAGAACGTGTTACGAGTTGCCCAACAGGAACGTGATCAAAATATTTCATTCGGAAACTCAAAATGTGTTGAAACAGTTTAGTCCGAATGTCTTTCACGATGTCCTGACCCAACCAGTTGGCCCAATAAACAAAGTAAAATTGAGAAAACACCTCCAGTAAGAGTACAATTCCCATCAATACCACATAAAGTAATAATCCCTGTTGGTCTTGGGTAGCGATGTATCCATCTACAGTTTGTTTCAATAAATACGGACGCAATGCCGCAAATACAGATAAGGAGATGGCAAATACAATCACGCCATTGAACCGCCATTGATAGGGTTTGGTAAATTTTAATATTCGTTTAAATAATCTAGTGTCAAATGCTTTTGCTTTCATTTTTTTTGGAGCTATTCCTGCTATTCGTTGCAATCTATTTGGTTTTTAAAGAAAAACTAAATAGGATTTTCACTTCTATCAGGGCTATTGCGTAATGTATTCGTATTCTATTTTGGTTAAATATAAACCATGTGCCGGAACTGAAAAACCTGCTTTATCTCGGTTTTTACTTTTTATAATGGCCGTAAAATCAGCCAAGGTAATTTTATGTAATCCTACGTTTACTAATGTTCCCACAATCGCACGGACCATATTTCGCAAAAAACGATTTGCCGAAACAGTAAAAATTAAGGTATTTTTTTCTTGCTTCCAATTAGCTTCAAAAATAGTGCAGTCAAATGTATTTACATCTGTATTGACTTTTGAAAAACATTGAAAATCAATATGGTTCAATAACAATTGCGCCGCTTCATTCATCAAATCGAGATCTAACTTTTGATGGAAATACCAGCTTTGTTCTTGTGAAAAAACATCTTTAAATGTATTGATATGGTATTCATAGGTTCTTTTTGAAGCGTCAAAACGTGCATGCGCTTCATCATGAACTGGGATAATGGTATAAATTACAATGTCTTTAGGCAAGTAAGAGTTTAGTTTATGAACTAAACTCACAAGATCAAATGGTTTTTCAAAATCAAAGTGAGCATACATTTCTTTAGCATGTACACCAGTATCCGTTCTTCCAGCTCCCATTAGATTTAAAGTGGTATTTAATACTACCGAAAATGCTTTGTTCATCGTTTCTTGAACTGAAGCGGCGTTAGGTTGGTATTGCCATCCGTGGTATTGGGTTCCGTTATAAGCTAATTTGACGAAATATCTCAAGTGATTTTTTTTGAAGCTACAAAGATACTTATTAATTTTTTTGCTAGAAAGGGGTCAAGTGTCAAAGTTTGTTAAGTTTCTGTTTGATTTTTTATTTGGATTGCGAATGTTTATTTTTACCACAAAATACTAGTCCAGATAGTAGTGAAAATCCTTGTTCTTTATTTTTTAATAGACAACAAGATTTTACCGGATAGCAGGACACGAGCTATTTTAGCCCCCGATAAGTTCGGAGTGTTATTTTAAATTTCAAACTTATATATTTGAAACATGAAATACAAGAAATGGACTTTAGATCAGAAG
>NZ_JADOVC010000043.1:0-20260 GCF_015751645.1 Flavobacterium sp. CG_9.1 | reverse complement strand
CTTTTTTACTAACTGCAAAAAGCATAACGTAAATCCTTTTGAGTGGCTAAAATATACCCTTGAGAATATCCAATCTATAAACCACAAGAATATTAAAGACCTGTATCCCCACAATTACAAGCAACTAGCGGAATCTAAACCGTTGTAAAATTACGCTCCTATCATTAATCTTATTGAACTAAACAATATGTAGTTGCTCGGGTGGATACATTCCTAGAGGTGTTTTGATGTAGGCTGTTTCCATTTTTTAAAGGTAAAAAATTAATCTGCATCAGCTGAATTTGAGCATAAAAAAACCATTCGCAATGACGAACGGTTTTTCTTTTGGGGCCCGATAAAGGCATGATTCTTTTGTGTCATTCCCTAAATTTTGGGAATGGGAAATAGCTCCTAAAAAAGTAATCTATTTTAAATGAGAATAGACGTAGGCTTCTAAAGCTTGTAGTTCTTCATCAGACATGGCTTTTGTAATCACGAAATTTGCTCGCATGACTTCGTATTGACTTGGATCGACAATGGGTTCACCTTCTCCTTTTAAAAACGCGACCATATTTGCATTTTTATCTTTGTAAATCTTGGCAATATCCTGCAAACTTGGGCCTATTAACTTTTCAGCACCTTTATGACAGGATACGCAATTTCCTTTACCGTTAAAAATTTCTTCTCCTAATTGGACAGGAGTTTGAACCGGAGTTTGCACTATTTCTTCAGATGTGGTTGGGTACAAGGGTTCTTCTTTGACTTCTTCTTTTTTACAAGAAGCGAACGCTAAAAACGCAAATAAAAACAAAGTCTTTTTCATGATATTTTCTATTGATGTTATGCTGTAAGTTACAAAATAATTACCAACCTACATACTCTGGAGGTTGAATTTGATTGAGATTCAAATAAATTAAAATTTGCGCACGATGGTGCGTGACATGATCTTGCATGAGATTGAGTATTTGCAATTTTGACTTTGGACCAGCAAAAAAGTCTACTTTTTGAGAAAGTTCAGCCTCTTTTATGTTTTGGATCCGAGCTTTTGCAGCATCAAATGAAGCTATAATATTTAGAATTATTTGCGCTTTTGAAAGCCCATTATCCACCTCTTTACTAATGTATTTTATTCCAGAAAAATGCGTTATACTTAACCAATTTACATTATCCTGAATATGAAACAATTGCTCTCTAAACGACATTTCACGTGCTGTGGGCTTGTAATCGTATTTATCTTCAGGCATGGCTTGAGCTACCGCTACAAGATAACCCTTAGAATTATCCCATTTTTCAACAAAAGTGGAAACTACCTCAACTTGAGCAAAAATGAAGTTTGAAACCAATAAAATCAATAATAATATTGGCTTTTTCATGTTTATTTATTTAAAAGTACTGCGGCTTCCTTGGCAAAATAAGTTGAAATTAAACTAGCCCCGGCGCGCTTGATACACATTAATTGTTCCATCATAATCTGATCGTGATCCAACCAACCTCTTTCGGCAGCGGCTTTGATCATCGCATATTCACCCGAAACATGGAAAACGGTCACAGGCACATTTACCGCATTTTTAACTTCGCGTACAATGTCTAGATAAGCAATTCCTGGTTTCACCATGACCATATCAGCACCTTCCTCGACATCCATTAAGGCTTCTTTTATGGCTTCGATACGATTGGCATAATCCATTTGGTACGTTTTCTTGTCTTTGGGAATATCTGTAGAATCTACTGGCGCGCTATCTAAAGCGTCTCGAAACGGTCCGTAAAACGCCGAAGCATATTTAGCGGAGTAACTCATGATGCCTACGTGATGAAAACCAGCAGCGTCTAATCCTTGGCGCAAACGCAACACACGACCGTCCATCATATCACTTGGCGCCACAAAGTCGGCTCCTGCTTGTGCATGCGAAACCGCCATTTTCACTAAAGCTTCATTGGTGGAATCATTCTCTACATCTCCGTGCGTTATAATGCCGTCATGACCATATATAGAATACGGATCTAGAGCTACATCTGGCATAACGATCATTTCTGGACAAGCGGCTTTGATAGCACGAATGGAGGTTTGCATTAATCCGTTAGGATTCCATGCTTCTTTTCCGGTATTGTCTTTTAAACTTTCATCAACTTTAACATAGATATTCACCGCACGAATGCCTAAAGCATAAATTTCTTTGACTTCTTTAACCGTTAAATCAATTGAACGACGAAAAATTCCAGGCATGGAAGGGATTTCTACTTGATAGTTTTCGCCTTCAGCAATAAACATAGGAAACATGAAATCACTTGGACTTAAAGTCGTTTCACGAACTATGGAACGAATGGATTCGTTAACACGTAATCTTCTACCTCTTTGTAATGGGAACATATGATTTAGTTTTTAGCTCCAGAGGAGCATAATATTTATAGATTATTAATCATTATCTTTTAGCTCCAGAGGAGCGGCATCTTACACCTCTTCGAATAGATAATCATCCTTAAAATCAACATTAAAGTGTTCTAAAAACGCCACATATTCTTCTTTAAATGTTTTTGTTTTGTGATGTTCTTCCTGATTTTGAATATAATTAATCACATTGGTCAGTTGCGAATGACTATATGTAAAGGCTCCAAACCCGGTTTGCCATTCAAATTTACCATTTATCCATCTTTTTTCATTGATGAACCTTGAAGAATTTGCTTTAATATCTCTTACCAAATCAGATACTGCTTTATTCGGTTTTAATCCAATTAAAATATGAATATGATCCGGCATTCCATTTATAGCAATTAATTTCTGTTCTTCGTTTGTAATAATTCCAGTTATATATTTAAATAATTCGTCTTTCCATTTATTGGAAATCAGATTTTGTCTCCCCTTGACAGCAAAGACAATTTGAATATATAATTGAGAATAGGTATTTGCCATTATAAATTGATGTTAGTTTAACATGTCATCCCTACAGGATTCCAAATAATTCACATTAATAATGCTATAAATATGTCGCACCGATGGTGCTCTTTCAAAACGATATTATTTGCCATATGAATTTGCTACAAATATATCGCACTGATGGTGCTGTTTAAATCCAATCTCTTGGATTTTCTAATACGTTTACTAATTTTTCTTCTTCGCTTCCGGCTTCTGGGTGATGATCATAAACCCACTGCACTTTTGGCGGTAAACTCATTAGGATACTCTCGATTCTTCCATTGGTTTTTAAACCAAATAAAGTGCCTTTGTCATGAACTAAATTAAACTCCACATAACGACCACGACGGATTTCCTGCCAAGTTCTTTGTTCTGGTGTATACGGTAACTGTTTTCTTTTCTCAACAATGGGAACGTAAGCTTCAAGGAAACTATTACCCACTTCGGATACGAAATCAAACCAATTTTCCATGGTCATATCGTCAGTCGCTTTGCGATAATCGAAAAATAATCCTCCTATTCCGCGTGCTTCATTTCTGTGAGCGTTCCAAAAATAGGCATCACATTGTTTTTTATATTTTGGATAAAACTCCGGATTATGTTTTTCGCAAGCAGTTTTACACGTTTGATGAAAATGAACCGCATCTTCTTCAAACAAATAATACGGTGTTAAATCTTGTCCGCCACCAAACCATTGTTGGATCACGTTTCCATTATCATCGTACATTTCGAAATAACGCCAATTGGCATGAACGGTTGGCACCATTGGATTTTTTGGGTGCAAAACCAAACTTAATCCGCAAGCAAAAAAATCAGCTTCGCCTACATTGAACATTTTTTGCATGGCTTCCGGTAATTTACCATGAACTGCCGAAATATTCACACCGCCTTTTTCGAAAACTTTGCCATTCTCAATAACACGTGTTCTTCCACCGCCACCTTCTGGACGATCCCAAAGGTCTTCACGGAATTTGGCTTTGCCTTCGACAGCTTCTAATTCTGCGACGATTTGGTCTTGTAGGTTTTGTATATATGCGTAAAATTGTTCTTTCATCTTGTTAATTCATAAAGTTCCATATCTAATGGCGCTTGATTCGTTGGTGTAAATTCGTTTACCATTGTTTTTTGCCAAATAAAACCATTATTTTTAGCCACCTTTACACTTCCTAAATTCGATTTATGAGCAATGATTTGAAGTGTTTTTAATTCTAATTCACTAAAAGCAAATGTAATCCTTTCCTTTACTGCATAAGATGTCAATCCTTTTCCTTCCTCATGTAAACCAATACAGTTGGCAAATTCCCCTTGCTTATTTGCCCAATCTATTTTTTTTATAATGATTAACCCCGCAATTTCATTTGTTATTCTATTTCTAATTGCAAAAGTGAAATTTATCTTTTCTTCAATCTCTTTATTCTTTGTGGCAATATATGCTATAGTTTTTTCTAGTGTTGCATTATTTGCTAGTGTAACTGGCAAATAATACTTTAAACGATCCGTATTATCAACCATAAATTGATACAACTGATTGGCATCGGCTGGTATCAGTGGATCAATCATAAAATTTTCTGTATACCAATCTTTTTCCACTACAAAATTATAAGGAGTTTGTATTCATTATTGGCTTCCGCTAAAGCTATCCTATTACTATAGTTTACCCTCTATTTAAATCTCCTGCAAGGTTTTCAACAAATTGTAGGTATCAATTTTAAGTAAAAAGGCCAACCTACCACAAAGTTAAAAAAACCTTGTAGGATTGAACAATTTACTGATTATACTCCTTCACCGCATCGATAAATGCCTTCGCGTGATCCACAGGAATATTAGGTAAAATTCCGTGACCTAAATTCACGATGTATTTGTCTTTTCCAAATTCGTCAATCATTTCGTGTACCATTTTCTTGATCACCGGAATTGGAGACAACAATCTTGACGGATCAAAATTCCCTTGCAACGTGATGTTTCCGCCTGACAAGTATCGTGCATTTCTTGGAGAACAGGTCCAATCTACTCCAAGTGCAGCGGCTCTACTTTTTCCCATTTCGCCTAAGGCGAACCAACATCCTTTTCCGAAAACAATTACCGGTGTCTCATCGGCCAAAGCTTCTATAATCTGGTTGATGTATTTCCAAGAGAATTCCTGATAATCCACTGGAGATAACATTCCGCCCCAAGAGTCAAAAATTTGAACTGCATTTACGCCTGCTTTTACTTTTTCTTTTAGGTATGCAATAGTAGTATCTGTGATTTTTTGTAATAAAACGTGTGCTGCTTCTGGATGTTGAAAACAAAATCCTTTAGCCATATCAAAACTTTTAGACCCTTTTCCTTCCACTGCATAGCACATAATTGTCCATGGTGAACCTGCGAAACCAATTAATGGCACCTCATCATTCAACATTTCTTTGGTCAATTTGATCGCGTCAAAAACGTATCCTAAAGTTTCATTCACATCTGGAACGATTACTCTTTCTACATCCTGAATCGTACGAATAGGATTGGGTAAATAGGGACCAAAATTAGGTTTCATCTCAACCTCAATTCCCATCGCTTGCGGAATTACCAAGATATCTGAAAATAAAATCGCTGCATCGGGAGCAATTCTTCTTATCGGTTGCACAGTGATTTCAGCAGCTAATTCCGGTGTTTGACAACGCGTAAAAAAATCATATTTATCGCGCAATGCGATGAATTCAGGTAAATATCGTCCTGCCTGACGCATCATCCAAACGGGTGGACGTTGCACGGTTTCTCCTTTTAATGCTCTTAAAAATAAATCATTCTTAAGTCCCTTAACCCCCGAAAGGGGAATTTGCAAATCTTTATCGTTCATCTTATAGTTTTTTTAAACTTGATCTAAGTTTTTAATTTTTATTTATACCGTTACCCTTTCCTCAGTTCCCCCTTCAGGGGCTTTGGGACTTCTATAATAGTCTATAACTTCCACAATAACCTCTTCAATTGTAGGTGTCTCGGCAATTATGATGTTCTTAATTTTATTTGATTCTAATGTTTTTGCAGTGGTAGTACCCACACAAAAACAAACTTCGTTTTTGATTTTGTTGTTTGTCAAATAACTCTCAACAGCAGATGGACTAAAAAAAAGAATTCCATCAAATTTTTCTTGATCGGATATTTTAAAAGGCGCTAATGTAGTTTGATAAACTTCGATTTCATTAAAAGTAATCCCTTCATTTTTCAAGGCTTGTGGTAACGTTTCTTTGCGTAAGTTTCCGCTTAAAAAAGTGTAACTTTCCTTATTGTAAATTAAGGTGATAATTTCTGCTAGTTCTGAAGCATAGTCCATATAAACATCCACTTTAAAACCGTTAAGCTCGAGCAATTCTTTAGTTTTAATGCCCACACAAAACACACTTTTGGTTTTAAGAACTTCCCATCCATTTTGCTCTATTAAACTTAAAACCGCATTTTGGCTACTGAAAATCAAATTAGCATTGATCGTATTTAATTCAAAAAGATTGTTTTTAATTTCGATAAAATCTTGTTCTAAAAGATCGAAATCTGCGTCAAGAAATACTTGTCTTTGTTCATCAGACAAGGTTTTGGTTGATAAAATGCTTATTTGATCCATTATTTCTTTAAATTATTTTTAATTTCCATCATTAATTTCGTTCCACCATTATTCAAAACTTCCTGAGCAGAATAGAAACCTAATTTTTTCCAATCTTCTATAGGAACCACTTTATCCACTTCTATTTTTTCTTTTCCGTCAAGCGAAAATAGAACTCCTTGAAAATGGAGGGTGTCTTCCTTTTCATCATAACGTGCCAAAGCTCCAATAGGTGCCGTACAACCGCCTTCTAGAGTTTTCAAAAACTGACGTTCTATATACGTTACGATTTCGGTTTCAATATTATTTAGCTGCGATACAGCATCTAAGGTAAACGCATCGTTTTGCATGGCAACAACTAGCATAGCGCCTTGTGCTGGAGCGGGAATCATCCAGTCTAAATCAATGTAATTCTCCGGTTTTAAGTTGATTCTTTCTAAACCAGCCGCAGCAAAAATAGCTCCGTTCCAGTCTCCTTCGTTTAACTTTTTCATACGCAAATTTACATTTCCGCGTAAGTCAACTACTTTGTGTGTTGGGTATTTATTTAACCATTGTGCTTGACGACGCAAACTTCCTGTAGCAATAGTTCCTGATTCATTAAGAAAATCAAGATTGCCTTTATGCACTAAAATATCTAAGGTATTGGCTCTCTCTAAAACTGCTGCTTGAACAATCCCTTTAGGCAAAGCCGTAGGAACATCTTTCATGGAATGCACTGCAATATCAACATCGCCATTTATCATAGCCAAATCGAGTGTTTTAGTAAAAATTCCTGTGATTCCTAATTCGTAAAGTGGTTTGTCAAGAATGATATCTCCTGTAGATTTAACCGATATAATTTGAGTTTTATACCCTAAATCGTTTAGTTTTTTTTCTACTGTATGTGCTTGCCAAAGTGCGAGTTCACTGTCTCTGGTACCAATTCGTATTGTTTTTTCAGCCATTTTTATATTTTGATTTCTTAATGGTTATAAAAAATTAAAAACCATTACGAAATTAAGATTCATTATGTTTTATATAAATTTATTTTGCTGCAAGTCCTATTTTGAAAACTTTCTCGATCCATTCGATACTTTCATCTACCATGGTATCATCATCTTTTAAATGATTGGCAAAATGAGTTGTGATTTTTTGGATAATTCTATTACTGATTATTTCAGCTTGTTCTTCATTGAAGTTTGAAATTTTCCTACTTTGGAAATCCAATTCAGAAATTTTTATCGCATTTAATTTTGCTTTCAACGCATGGATTGTTGGAGCAAATTTACGCCCTTTGGTCCAGGTCATAAATTCTTCTTTTATTTCTTCTATGATGGCTTCGGCAGCAGGAATGTGTTTTTTCCTGTTTTCTAAAGTTTCGTCCGTTAATTGAGACAAGTAATCCATGTGAACAAGTGTGACACCTTCAATTTCTTCCACATTTTCATTTACATTTTTCGGAATAGATAAATCCAAAATCAATAGTGGTTTTTTCAGATTCAGAATGGCTTTGTCTATCGTTGGATTTTGAGCGCCAGTAGCAACTACCACAACATCTGCTTTTTGAAGTTCCAAATGCAATTCCGAATAATCTTTTACAATTAAATTCAATTTTCCGGCTAATTTCTCTGCTTTTTCTTTGGTTCTGTTAATTAGCGTGATGTGTTCGTTTTTAGTGTGTTTTACTAAATTTTCACAGGTATTTCTACCAATTTTTCCTGTACCAAACAATAAAATATTTTTGTTTCCGATGTCTTCTACATTTTTGAAAATGTATTGCACTGCTGCAAAAGAAACCGAAGTAGCACCAGAGCTAATCTCCGTATCGGTTTTTATTTTTTTACTGGCTTGAATCACAGCATTCACCAATCGTTCCATGAAAGCATTGGCTAAACCCAAAGATTTGGACTGTGAAAAAGAATTTCTTATTTGTGAAATAATTTCAAAATCACCTAGAATCTGACTATCTAAACCAGTTCCTACACGAAACAAGTGATTGATCGCTTCTTGATTTTTATAGACAAAACCAACCTTTTGAAATGCTTCAACGGAGCCTTGACTATTCTCACAAATTAATTTGATTAATTGAAATGGATGTTCTGCATAACCATAAATTTCAGTACGGTTGCAGGTTGAAGTAACTATTAAACTCTCTATTCCTTCATTCTTAGCTTGTTCCAGTAAACGCGTTTTTGCAGCGGCATCTAAACTAAACTTACCTCTAATCTCAGCATCTGCTTTTTTATAACTCAATCCTACTGCGTAAAAATAGTGATGCTTTAATGTGTTCTTGTTTTCCATATTTGCACTTTTCCAGAAAGTGGAACAAAATTATCACTATAGTATTTATAAAAGTAACGCTAGAAGTTCTTTTTGTATCGCTACGTGATTTTTTAGTTCTAATTGCGTATTTTATGGTAAAAAATTCTATTTTTGTAGTGAAATCAAGTTGTTTGAATCAATCTATTTAGAGTTGTTCTAAATAAAAAGGTTTGATAAAGATCATTTTTATATTAAAAAAATATCGCTATGGGTTCTCAGGAAATTATAAAAATTGAGGATGACTTTACGCTCATTCGCTTTCAAAATGATGGAATTAATGCCTTTATTGCCCAACGCGAAGTAGGCAGCGGATTAATTCAGTTTCACTTTGGCTTAAAAGGTAGCGC
Organism: Flavobacterium sp. CG_9.1; assembly: GCF_015751645.1. Taxonomy (NCBI): domain Bacteria; kingdom Pseudomonadati; phylum Bacteroidota; class Flavobacteriia; order Flavobacteriales; family Flavobacteriaceae; genus Flavobacterium; species Flavobacterium sp. CG_9.1. The sequence goes on along the minus strand of NZ_JADOVC010000043.1, from coordinate 11,148 downwards.
CAAATTCATCTTTAATCAAGGCAATTACGCTTTAGAACTGAAAGAGGAGAAATCACTGCTGTTATACAATCCACAAAAAGAATTACCCTTAAATCTAGAATTGGCACCAAATTCATGGGTGATTTCTGTGATTATTTCCATCAAAAAATTCCATGCTTTATTTTCGACCGAAGCAGATTACATCACGTTTTTAAGCGCCGATAATAAAGATAAAAAATACTATAATGAGGGAAATATAAGTCCATCAATGGCTATTGTATTGTCTCAATTGTTTCATTATAGCTTGCATCCTTCCATAAAAAACCTGTATTACAAGGGAAAAGGATACGAGTTATTAAGCCTATACTTCAATAGAACCGAAGATCCCAACGCAGAACAATGTCCGTTTTTAATTGATGAAGATAATGTCATCAAAATTAAGAAAGCCAAAGAAATCATTATTGCTAACATGGCAGAACCTCCTGGATTGCAGGAACTAGCTGATCAAATTGGTTTGAATTTAAAGAAACTAAAAATGGGTTTCAAACAAATTTATGGCGATACAGTCTATGGATTTCTATTTGACTATAAAATGGATTTTGCTCGAAAGTTACTCGATAGTGGTTCCTACAACGTAAACGAAGTAGGACTCAAAATTGGCTACAGTACCGGAAGCCATTTTATAGCCGCATTCAAAAAGAAATTTGCTACCACGCCAAAGAAATACTTGATGTCCATCAACCCAAATATGACGTAATCCATTGATTTCTTATATTAAACAATAAATAAAAAATAGTTAATCGGAATTTATAAAAAAGTAAGTTTAAGTACTTTTGTACCAAGATTCCTCATTCTTCAGACACGAGGGTTTACCCGAACTGGCGAAGCAATGACAATAATGAAAAAAATAGCAAATATGAAAGGTGTATTATTAGTAAATTTAGGTTCCCCAGAAAGTCCAACAGCAAAAGACGTAAAACCGTATTTAGATGAATTTTTAATGGACAAGTACGTAATTGACGTTCCGTTTTTGTTGCGAGCCTTATTAGTGCGTGGAATCATTTTGCAAACAAGACCTAAAAAATCAGCCGCAGCTTACGCCAAGATATGGTGGGATGAAGGGTCTCCACTTGTCGTTATTTCTAAAAGAATGCACGAGAAAGTACAAAAACTAGTTGATGTTCCTGTAGCACTAGCCATGCGCTATGGAAATCCATCTTTGCTATCTGGTTTACAAGAATTACATGATAAAGGAGTAACTGAAGTGTTGCTTTTCCCCTTGTATCCACAACACGCCATGGCTTCGACAACTACCATTTTAGAACTAGCTGAAGAGCATCGTAAAAAATATTTCCCAGAAATGAAATTTACAATTGTGCCTGCTTTTTACAACAAACCCGATTATTTACAAAACCTTGCCGACTCTATAAAAGGACATTTAGAAGGATATGATTACGACCATCTTTTATTCTCCTACCATGGAATTCCAGAGCGTCACATTCGCAAAACAGATATTACAAAATCACATTGTAAAATAGACGGTTCTTGCTGCAACACGCCCTCACCAGCGCATGAATTTTGCTACCGACACCAATGTTATGAAACCACCAAACAAGTGGTAAAGTTACTTGGAATCCCAGAAGGAAAATACAGCCAGACTTTTCAATCGCGTTTAGCGGGTGACAAATGGTTAACCCCTTATACTGATGTGGAAGTAAACAAAATGCCAGAAAAAGGAATTAAAAATTTGGCTGTTGTAACACCTGCTTTTGTTTCTGATTGTTTAGAAACATTAGAAGAAATTGCGATGGAAGCCAATCATGAATTTAAAGTTCATGGAGGAGAAAACTTCAAAGCAATTCCTTGTTTAAATGACGGTGACGATTGGTGTAAAACAGTAAGCAATTGGATTTCAAATTGGTCGAATGCCTCTTCATCCATTAAAGTTGATGTTGAAAAAACAATCGCTTAAATGGCTGTTACCGCCGATGAGTTAGGCACTCAGGACATCAAAAAACTCTTGATCAAGCAAGCCGTTCCATCCTCCATTGGAATTTTATTCATGTCGGTTAATATTTTAATCGACACCATTTTTGTGGGACAATGGATCGGTTCATTAGCTATAGCTGCGGTAACCGTAGTTTTGCCTATCACCTTTTTGATTTCTTCACTAGGGATGGCAATTGGTGTGGGCGGAGGTTCTGTACTTTCCAGAGCATTGGGAGCAAATCACAAGGAAAAAGCATTACACACTTTTGGCAATCAAATCATGATGACTTTTTTATTGGCGTCTGTTTTCGTGCTATTTGGTCTTTTTTTCAGTGATGAAATGCTAATGCTTTTTGGTGCAAAAGGCGCCATAATGGAACCCGCAAAAGAATTTTTTACTCCCATAATCATTAGTGTTCCGTTTCTAGCTCTTTGTATGATGGGCAACAATGTGATTCGGGCAGAAGGCAAAGCCAAGTTTGCAATGGTCGCCATGATTATCCCTGCTTTTGTAAATATCGCCTTGGACATTCTCTTCATCAAATACTTAAATTTAGGAATGTTTGGCGCTGCTATGGCAACAGCCATTTCTTATTTCACCTGTTTCCTGTTTGTGCTTTGGTTTTTTGTTTTCAAAAGCGAACTAAAGCTAAAAATGAAGCATTTTAAGTTCAAAATGCCAATTGTAAAGGAAATTTCGGAGTTGAGTTTTGTAACATTCTCAAGACAAGGCGTAGTGAGTGTTTTAGCCATAATTCTAAATCACACTTTGTACACCTATGGCGGTGAGCACTCCGTTGCTATTTATGGAATTATCAGCCGGATGCTGATGTTTGCTTTATTTCCCATTTTGGGCATAACTCAGGGTTTTTTGCCTATCGCAGGTTTTAATTATGGCGCAGGAAATTATGAGAGAGTCAAGGAAAGTGTGTTGCTTTCCATAAAATATGCTGCTGTTTTAGCTTCATTAATTTTTGTGGTTATATTAATTTTTGCCAAACCTATTGTTGCTGTTTTCACTACAGATGCACTCGTGATTGACCAAACTCCAGAAGCGTTGCGCTGGGTTTTCGCAGCTTCGCCAATTATTGCCATTCAACTCATTGGTGCCGCTTATTTTCAAGCAGCCGGAAAAGCAAAAAAAGCACTATTATTAACCTTAAGCAAACAGGGCTTTTTCCTCATTCCATTAGTACTGATACTACCAAATTTTTTAGGTATTTTTGGAGTGTGGATTGCATTCCCAATTGCAGATATCTTATCAACGCTATTGACTGGCTATTTTCTAAAAAAAGAAATGAACACAAAACTGATTCAAACTAACGATGGAATACTATAATTATTTAAAATCCTTACACCTCATCTTTGTCATCACCTGGTTTGCTGGGCTCTTTTACATTGTTCGCTTGTTTGTTTACCAAATTGAGGCCGCTCAAAAACCTTCGCCAGAAAAAGAAATTTTACAAAAACAGTACAAAATAATGACCTATCGCTTGTGGTACATCATCACTTGGCCATCAGCCGTTTTAGCTAGTGTTTTTGCTTTTTGGATGTTGTTCTTTACTGATTTAGGCCAAGCGTGGTTAAAAATGCCTTGGATGCACGTAAAACTTGGCTTTGTATTTGTGTTGTATTTGTACCATGCAAAATGCCAACAAATATTCAAGCAATTGCAAAATGACGAAGTAAAATATACCACAACTTTCATGCGCTTATGGAACGAAGGCGCGACAATTATCCTTTTTGCTGTCGTATTTTTAGTAATTTTAAAAAATGCTGTTAATTGGATCTATGGTGTGCTTGGCATCTTCTTGTTTTCCATTTTGATTATGCTTGGGTTCAAATTTTACAAAAGAATTAGAGAAAGAAATCAATCTTAATATGTTTAAAAGCTTCAAAATAGCAACGCTCTCGTTACGAATCAGGATTTTCCTTTCGATGATTGTATTGATATTAATGGCTTCTGTGATTCTTGCTTCCATTTCGATTTTCCAATTTAAAAATGAAGCCAAAGAATACCACCAAGAGCGCTTGGAACGAAATGAAAATGCCGTAAAGCAACACATTAACTTCATCTTATCCACCACGACTTATCCGTTGACCTCTGGAAATCTAGACCTTATTTTTAAAGATAAAATTCACGAATTAGCTCACATTCATAACATTGAAATCAACATTTATAGCTTGGAGGGACAGTTGCTAAAATCCTCTAAGGAGTCCTTCTCTGTTGATAAAGTAGCACCCCCGATTCCAAAATACATTTTGAAACTCGTCCGTTCTTCAATTGAAAAAAGATACGTAGACATCAAAACAATTGATGGTAAAAAAAATCGTTCCGCTTTTAGCCAAATCAAAGACGATAAATTTAAACCCTTAGGAATTTTAAATTTACCCTATGTAGAAGATGACGGCTACTATGAAAATGAATTGAAAAGTTTTCTAATTCGTCTGGGTCAAGTTTATACCTTCATGCTTATTATAGCTTTCGCGTTTGCTTATTTTCTATCGTCCTATATCACCAAGTCTTTAAAAACAATCTCAGACAAGTTGAGTGAAACAAGCTTGAATCAAAAAAATGAAAAAATCGTTTTGGAAGCCAGTAGCAAAGAGATCAATCTTTTGATCAACTCATATAATGGAATGGTGGACAAGTTGGAAAAAAGTGCCATCAAATTAGCACAAAGTGAACGAGAAGAAGCCTGGCGCGAAATGGCGAAACAAGTGGCGCATGAAATCAAGAATCCGCTTACACCAATGCGACTAACGGTACAAAGTTTCCAGCGAAAATTTGATCCAATGGATCCCAATGTGAAACAGAAAATGAACGACTACTCCGAAACTCTAATACAGCAAATTGATACGATGAGTGCGGTGGCTTCCGCTTTTTCAAACTTTGCCTCAATGCCTGCACAGCAAAATGAAACCTTAAATGTGGTAGAAGTGGTAGAGCTGGCAATGGATATTTTCAACGAGGAATATATTGAATTTAAAAGTGATTCTCCCGAAATTATTTCGAAAATTGACCGAACCCAACTCATTCGAATTATTACTAATTTGGCAAAAAATGCCATTCAATCGATTCCAGAGCAACAAGAAGAAAAATCCGTTGTGGTACGCATTCGTAAAGACACGAACAATGTACTAATAACGGTTTCAGACAATGGAATTGGTATTCAACCTAAAGACATCAGCCGTATATTTGAACCAAAATTCACCACAAAAAGTAGCGGAATGGGACTTGGTCTTGGAATTATAAAAAACATTATCGAAAATTATAAAGGAACGATTACCTTTGAAACTGAATTTGGAAAAGGAACCACTTTTATTGTTTCACTTCCCATAATTAACACCTAAAAATACACTTATGAACTACGAAAATATTTTAATTGCAACTGAAAATAACATTGCAACGATTACCATCAATCGTCCTTCGAAATTGAATGCTTTGAATGTTGCTACCATTTCTGATTTGAATAAAGCATTCAAAACATTAGGAAAAAACAATGAAATTCAAGTTATTATTTTAACAGGAAGCGGCGAAAAAGCGTTTGTAGCCGGAGCTGATATCTCTGAATTTGCTCATTTTTCGATTGAAGAAGGAACACAATTAGCGGCAGAAGGACAAGAAAAATTATTCGATTTAATTGAGAATTTAAAAACGCCTGTTATTGCAGCTGTCAATGGTTTTGCATTGGGTGGCGGATTAGAATTAGCGATGGCGTGTCATTTCAGAGTTGCCTCAGAAAATGCAAAAATGGGATTGCCAGAAGTTTCCTTAGGTGTAATTCCAGGTTATGGAGGAACACAACGCTTGCCTCAATTGGTAGGAAAAGGCCGTGCGATGGAAATGATTATGACCGCTGGAATGATAAGTGCGCAAGATGCATACCGAACCGGTTTAGTAAATCACGTTGTTCCTGAAGGGGAACTTCTTGATTATTGTGTGAGTGTAGCCAATAAAATAATAAAGAATTCTCCTTACGCAATTGGCAAAGCTATAAAAGCAGTGAATGCAAATTTCAAAGAAGGTAAAAACGGCTTTGAAACCGAAATAAAGGCCTTTGGAAAATGTTTTGGGACAGAAGATTTTAAAGAAGGAACGACGGCTTTCTTAGAGAAAAGAAAAGCGGTCTTTATTGGAAAATAAGTTAATTATGACAATTTAAACGTTTTTTGTTAGGAATTTACCCCCCCCCACAGTAAGTTTGGTTAATATTAGCAAATAAAACCATATTACTATGAAAAAATTATTATTTATTGCTGCAGTATTATTAATCAGTGTAAATGGATTTGCAAACGCAAAAGAGGAAATCACAAAAGAAAATCCTAAAGTGAACGATGTTAGTTCTTGTTGCACTGCAACTCTAACTTATAATGGTATATATGTAGATCATAGGGAAGTTTGCGGTATGATAACCACGGGGGATAATTGTAATGTTGCTAAAGAACAACTTTTAGCGGCTCATCCAGAAGTTCCAAGGATTACAGCAGAATAATTCAATAACTAAAAAATAATTGAAATCATAACAGTAACGCTCCAAAGCGTTACTGTTTAATCCATTTAACAATTGAATATGTTTAAATATATCGCACTCCTTATCACCTTCTTCTCATTTGCTCAAAATCAGCAATATCATATAGTATATGATTATACCCTTAATTCAAAAGACATAGGTTTAATAACTAATCTTAAAAGTTACTTGACGGGAGATGGTAAAACATCTATTTATGAAGAAGATTTTATGAAATCAAAATCACAAACAGCTGCTGATAATTCATTCTCGATTCCCACAAAGAATAATCCTGCATTTTTCAAAGAGATACACAGCAAAATAGTTACCTATAATGATCATATACAAATGAAGTTTTTTGATGTTAAGGATAATCTTCCAAGTTTTGATTGGGAAATCACATCAGAAACAAAAAACATTTTAGGCTATACTTGTCAAAAGGCGATCTTACGTTTTAGAGGAAGAGATTACACTGTTTATTTTACTACCGACATACCTTATTCCGATGGACCGTGGAAATTTTCAGGATTACCAGGAATGATACTAGAAGCTACCTCTGATGACGAAGCTGCAGCGTATTCAATGATAGCAGAAAAAGTAGAATTAAAAGAAACAACAAATAGCATACAAAATCCATATCTAAAATCAAATTCGATTACCTATCAAAATTACTTAGATAAATACAAAGTGAAATATGATGAGTCTCGCAGCAGAATGGATACAAATGGATATTCCAGAGGAATGAATAAAGGAGCTAAAGAGGTTTATATAACATATTAAAAAGTGAAAAAATTAGTTCTATTGTTATTTTTTCTAGTCATCCAGTACTCTAATTCGCAAATTATAAAAGGAACTATTTTAGATTCAAATGGAAATCCTGTTACCGCAAATATTTTAATAAAAAAACCACAAACACCTCAGCTCATTTATCAATTTACAACGACTGATTCTCGAGGCGACTATTTTGTAAAACTAAAAGAACCGTTGGACAGTATAATAATTGCTGTAACCTCTTATGCCCACGAAACAGATGAAAAGCATCTTAAAATCCTTAAAAATAGCGAAACAATTACATTAGACTTTAAACTGCAGACAAGAATAACCGCATTAAAAGAAATTGTAATCACTGATACTAAAAAAATAATACGAAAAAAGGACACTCTAGTTTACGATTCTGAAAAATTCAAAGATGGTTCAGAAAAAGTAGTTGAGGATCTATTAAAAAAATTACCTGGGATAAAAATTTCTGAAAATGGAGAAATAAAATTCAATGGAAAATCAATAAAAAAAATGCTCCTAGACGGAGATGATTTATTTGACAATCAATACATTGTTGGGTCTAAAAACATGGATGCTGCTCTACTTGATAAAGTAGAAGTAATCGAAAAATACAGTGAAAATTCATTACTTAAAGGAATATATGACAGTGAAGATGTTGCCATCAACCTAAAATTGAAAAAAGGGAAAAGTGAATTTTCCGGAAATTCAAAACTAGGATTAGGATATAAAAATAAATACGATTTTAATACTACTGGGATTATAATAAATGCCAAGATCAAGGGTTTTGGAGTTGCAACATACAATAACGTGGGTTTAAATAATTCTCCGTATGACTTTTACTCCAATAATGTATCATTTGAAGATCTTAAGGAAAATAATTCAACAGCTAGGTCTTTAATAAATCAAGGTAATTTCTATTCTCCATTAGAAGATAAATTTCACCGTATAAATAAAACTTTTTATTCTAGTTTCAATTCACTTTATAAATTATCAAAAAAAACTATTTTAAAAGTGAATGTTGGTATTTATGACGATCAATTATCACGCAACAACAAAGAGGAAACAACTATTACAGCTAACAATGAAACCTTTACTTTCAATCAATCGGAAAACAACATCAAATCACCCAAATTATATGATGGAAACATCCATATTGAAAATAAAGAAAGGGAGAAGCTTCATTGGGAATATTCAGGGAAACTAAAGTATCAAGAAATTAAATTTGTATCTAATTCAATAAATGAATCTTTAAAACAGGATAATCAAATTACATCCATAAATCAATATGCTAAGCATCACTTTAATTGAATCCACCAAGTGATAAAAGTGCTTTTACATCAAAAACAAATTTCATAAAAAGTTCAGCACCTCAACAATTTATTTTGTCACCTGGCATCAGTATTGATGAAAACGACGATACCTTTATACAACAAAACAATCAAGACAGCCGTTTTGATAAAATAACTTTTTCCAGTACCTCTAATTATTTGCACACATTTAATTCATTTACATGGCAAGTACAAGCAGGATTTTTTTCGATACAAAATAAATTAAAAAGTTTATTAAGAACAGTTAGTGAAAATGAACAAACCTTTTCTGATATTGATTACAGTAACGATCTGAAATACAATCTCAATTTTCCGTTTTTAAAAACAAACTGGTCTTATAATAAAAACAAAATTGGGTTAAGAATAAACTTAGAATCACAATACTTCACTATTAATATTGAAGATTTCATAAAACAAAAAACTATTTTTGAAAACAAAATGATTGTTTCGCCAAGCTTACAATTTATTTATAAGTTCTCACAAAACACACAAATAAATTCAAGTTACAGCTTTAATCAAAATGCACCAATGGAAAACAATCTTTTTGAAGGAATAATTCAAACGGGGTATAGAAGCTTCCTAAATAATGAATTTAATCTTGGTTTTTTAAAAACACATGCATACGGTATAAATTTTAATTACAATGACTTGTATCATCAAAACCGATTATCAATACAACTTCAACACAACCAAAGAGACAATAATTATTTTATAAGATCCTTAATTAATAACGAAACTAGCACAACCACGGCTTTTTTATTAAACAATGGCAATCAAGACTACAGTGCTACTGTAAACGCAGAAAAATACATTCATTCTTTGCGAAGTACTTTTGAATTCAATACCCGTTATTCTATTTCATATACTAAAAATAGCATCAACGCTACAGAGATTAGAGATATCGTATCCCGAAACATTTTATTGGACTTTTCCATGAGAATAAAGCTGGATAAAAATACTTTTTTAGAAAATAAATCTTATTATATGTACTACGCAACAGTAGTACAAGGCGGTAATGAAAATCGTTTTGGCTCACTAAAAAATGCACTAAAACTAGTTTACAATCTAGATAAAAGAATTAAAACTGCAACGGTTTTAAATTTCATTAGCCCCGATTTGTCCGTCGATAATAACTATTTGTTTCTAGATACTGAAATAACATTCAGTTCCAAAAACAAGAAAATAGAATATTCCCTAATAGGAAGAAATTTGACAAATAATAAGAATTTTGAAACCATTTCTATTTCGGACTTTTCAAGATCTATTTCCTCTCACAACCTTATCAATAGATTTGTAATTGTTAGTGTAGGTTTTCGATTTTAGTTATAAAACTTTACAGTCCTTGCTAATGCCTACTATGATTGCATTGTTTTAAAGCAATTCGTTTATCCTAAAAATATCTTGATCAGTTAGTACATTCTTCGCAAACAAAACCTAATTTTGTAAATTAAATTTAATTCTTAATACTAAGAGCCTATGTCCTTCCAACCTGTATTTGCTCTTTTTTGGGAGAGTGTAAAAGAAAGCATCCAAAATGGAACTTACGCCAAATTAACACTTGCCAAAACCATTGGTGATACCGAACTAAAAAACATTTATGTTCGTCCCGTTTTATTAGAAAATGATGTTTTCAGTCTTTCCCTTACTGCAAAGTACAAAACGGAAGAAATAGAGTCATTTCATACCTTAGACGAAGCTTTCATGATATTGGCTCCTTTTATGAATAATCCGTTCTTGACGGCTTTACTGTTTACAACGGAAAATGACATCACGTTTAAACTCAACAAAAAAAGAGTCGCAACCATTATAGAACAAGCGCCCACTTTTAAGAACGCATCAGATGTGATTTTAGAAATGAAAGCAAAAGGGATTTCAATTTAAGCTTTTTGATCATCTTTTCACTTTGTCATTCCGGAGGAATCCGGACATAAGTGTGATTATTCTTTATCACCAAGCGATGGGACGCTTCCAGCGTGACAAATTGGACTGGAAAAACTGGACTGAGAAAATCGAGTGTTAAATTATCTACTAACTTCGTCATTCCGGAGGAATCACTACACTACTATTATTTTGAGATTACATTAAAAACTACTCAAAATGAGAATTCAAGAATTTCATTTCTGGATTAAATCCTTGAATTAGATTTAATTTCAATTCTCTCCGCATGTCTTTGATCTCCTTTTCTCTAGCAATGGCAAGCTGAATCCATCCGAAATGTTCATAATAAATCAAAAACTCGACATTGTAACGAGCAGTAAAACTACTAGCATTAATGTGATTCTTATGCTCATTTAGCCTGCGTTTTAAATTATTGGTAACACCAGTATATAAAACAGTTCTGTTTTTATTCGTTATCATGTAAACATAAAAGTTGTAGATTCCTTCTGTATATTCAATCATTTTTTTAAGATAAAACTAATAAATATTTTGAGAAAGGCAAGTGCTTTATCCTAATTTGTCATTCCGGAGAAATCCCTACAATAATATGATTTTACTTTAGCTGCAAGTGATGAGACGCTTCCAGCGTGACAAACTAAACTGGATAATTGGACTGGGAAAAC
>NZ_JADOVC010000042.1:0-20295 GCF_015751645.1 Flavobacterium sp. CG_9.1 | reverse complement strand
TGTTTAACTCTAATAATATCAAGGCAAACAAAATTAAACATCAATTTACAAGTAATGAAATTAGACTTTCATTAACTAATTATTGCCTTTTTTTTTAAAAAACAACAAACAAAACACATATGAAAAAATCAACAATTGCATTTATCACACTTCCCTTATTGTTGTTAAGTACTTTAGCCTGCAATCGTGGCAAAGCAGCTGATACTGAAAACGAAACAGAGGAAACGGCAACCGTAAAAGTAGTGGATTCGATAGAGAAAACGCCCACTCTTACCATTGACACGGTGGATTACAATAAAAGAATGATTGCGTTAAGCAATAATGACACAACAGGTCGATGGCCCGTAAAAACGCCTTATCCCTTGCCAGGAGCACTTTTGCCATACAATAGGATAATAGCGTATTACGGGAATTTATACTCCACCAAAATGGGAATCCTGGGGGAACTTCCTCGAAAAGAAATGTTGGCAAAACTTCAAGGCGAAGTAGCCAAGTGGCAAGCAGCCGACTCAACGGTGAAAGCAATTCCGGCATTGCATTACATTGCTGTTACCGCTCAAGGCGCTCCAGGGAAAAATAATATGCACCGCCTACGCATGCCTTTTAAACAAATTGACACTATTATCAGCTGGGCAAAACCAATTAATGCTTTGGTGTTTTTGGATATCCAGGTAGGACATAGCACGGTTAAATCTGAGGTAGCCGAACTGGAAAAATACCTTGCTATGCCGAATGTGCACCTTGGGATTGATCCTGAATTTTCTATGAAAGGCGGAGAACGTCCAGGATCAAAAATTGGGCATTTTACGGCAGCTGACATCAATGATGCGATAGACATTCTAGCAGACATTGTGCGCAAAAACAAGTTGACTCCAAAAGTATTGGTAATACACCGATTTACGCAAGGAATGGTCAAAAACTATAAAGAAATCAAAAAAGTTCCTGAGGTTCAAATCGTCATGGATATGGATGGTTTTGGAAGTAAAGTATTAAAAAAAGATTCTTATAAGGCTTACATATACAGAGAACCCGTTCAGTTTACCGGTTTTAAATTGTTTTATAAAAATGACAATAAAAACGACTGGAAAATGTATAGCCCAGAAGAATTAGTGAAGTTCACTCCTAAACCGATTTATATTCAGTACCAATAATTTACCATTGAATTCATGAAAAATATTTTTTATTCCGTTTTCGTTGGCCTATTTTTAATGGTTAGTTGTCAATCAGAACCCCGTAAAATAGTACCGGAAGTTCCTTTGGTTGCTGTTTCTGCAAAAGTTGTAGCACCCAAAAAAGTAGCTGCTGATGCCGCGACCATTCTTTCGAAAAAAGAAGTGCCTATTTTATGTTACCATAACATTAGGGATTTTAGTGCGAGTGCAAGTGGAAATATAAAAGTGTACACTGTAAAACCGCCGGCTTTTGCCCAACAAATGAAAGCCTTAGCCGATGCTGGATACGAAACCATTTTACCAGAACAACTGTATAATTATTTGGTTTTTGATGGTCCATTGCCCGCAAAACCGATCATGATAACATTTGATGATACTAGAGAAGAACAATTCAGCATTGGCGCAGCCGAAATGAAAAAATACGGTTTCAAAGGCGTGTTTTTTATTATGACTGTTTCTATTAATCGTCCGGGATATATGAGTAAAGAACAAATCAAAACCTTGTCAGACGACGGGCATGTGGTAGGTGCACACACTTGGGATCATCATATGGTTACGAAATATGCAGGAGACGACTGGAATACGCAATTGGTAAAACCAAAGGCAAAACTAGAGGAAATCATAGGAAAACCAGTAACCGATTTTGCTTATCCGTTTGGATTATGGAATACTGCGGCAATTCCTGAAATAAAAAAGAGTGATTATAAAATGGGGTATATTTTGTCTACCAAAAGAGATTCGGTAGATCCTTTATACACTATCAGAAGAATCATTGTTTCTGGAACGTGGTCAACGGATGGCATGATGCGATCTATTGATTCCTCTTTTAAATAAGCTGAATAGTACAGTAGCAAAGAACAAATTAAAAACCCTAAACTACTTTAGTACCAGGTAACACCATCCAAACTGTATCACGGTATTTATGGAACGAAAAGAATCCCTATAAAAAAGCACTGTCAATACTGAGATATTCGATAGTGCTTTTCTGTTTTTTGAACTGCTGTTACTATCCAATTGCGTACCAGCAAGATGAATAAATACTACAAACTTCAAACCTATTCCATTTACAAGTGGAGTTGATTTTTACCTTATTTCTGGTTTTAATAACATTAAGTTAACATGAATCCAAAGTCCTTGCAGGACTTTTGTACAAAATTAAACCCCAAATTAATATGGAACAGATTTATGTAATTATGTTGATTGCGTTAGGTATCTTAGCTATCATCGATTTAATGGTTGGCGTGAGTAACGACGCAGTAAACTTTTTAAATTCTGCCATAGGTTCAAAAGCCATTTCATTTAAAACTACTATGATTGTCGCTAGTGTTGGAGTTTTAATTGGAGCTTTGTTTTCTAGTGGAATGATGGAAATAGCGCGAAGTGGTATTTTTGTTCCCAGCATGTTTAGTTTTAACGATGTCATGATCATTTTTTTAGCGGTCATGATTACTGACATTCTACTTTTAGATGTTTTTAATTCTTTAGGACTCCCTACCTCCACTACCGTTTCCATAATTTTTGAGTTACTAGGAGCGGCAGTTTGTTTAGCCCTTTACAAAATATATACGACCGATGACTCTATAGATACTTTGGGAATGTACATTAACACAAAGAAAGCTTCTACTATCGTTTACAGTATCTTACTTTCAGTGCTGCTGTCTTTTTCAATAGGAAGTCTTGTCCAATATATTTCCCGATTGATTTTTACTTTTCATTACGAAAAAAAGTTAAAATATTTTGGCGCAATTTTCGGAGGAATAGCCATTACGGCAATTACTTTTTTTATCCTAATTAAAGGATTAAAAGGGGTTTCCTTCATCTCTAAAGCACAATTTGACTGGATCGATGAGCATCAGTTTATGATTTTAGGCTTAAATTTTCTTGTTTTTCTAGCACTGTCTCAAATCCTGATTAGTTACTTTAAAGTCAATATTTTACGTGTTATTATACTTGTAGGAACTTTTGCTTTAGCACTGGCTTTTGCAGGAAATGATTTGGTTAACTTCATTGGAGTACCCATTGCGGCATTCAACTCTTATGAAATTTTCCAAGGCAGTGGTGTTTCAGGAGATTCCTTTATGATGGGGGCTTTAGCGAATGATGATATTGTAGCACCCTTTTACTTTTTATTATTAGCTGGTGTTATTATGGTAATCACCCTTTGGACCTCAAAGAAAGCCAAAAGTGTTATTGAAACGGGAGTTAATTTATCCAGACAAGGCGATGGTATTGAAAAATTTGCACCCAATACAGCTTCGAGATTTATCGTTAGATTGGGCTTGTATATTGGCGAAGGCATTAATTTCTTTTTACCAAAAAAATTACAAATAAAAATCGACAGACGTTTTGAAAACATAGTGAAGCCCACAAAAAAAACAGATGATGAGCCAGCTTTCGATATGGTAAGAGCTTCAGTTAATTTAATGGTCGCCAGTATTTTAATTGCCATAGGAACCTCTTTAAAGTTACCCCTATCCACTACTTACGTAACATTTATGGTTGCCATGGGAACCTCGTTTGCTGATAGAGCCTGGGATCGGGAGAGTGCGGTTTATAGAATTGCTGGCGTTTTTAAAGTAATAGGTGGTTGGTTTTTTACCGCAATTATTGCTTTTATATTGGCTTTTATTACCGCTTATATTTTAAAAATAGGTGAAGTTTTCGCATTCGTAGGATTATTACTTTTACTAGGAATTATGCTATATAGAAGCTCTAGAAAACATAAAGAAAAAGTGCAAAGTGAAGCAGAAATTAAGAGCTTACGGAAGGAAGACATTGGAACTGTCAAAGAAATGATTACGGAAAGCTCTGCACAAATTTCCAAAGTATTTCGCAAAACTAGTGCGTTATACGGTAATTTGATTGACAATTTAAGTTTACAAGATTTAGCTAAATTAAAAGAAAATAAAAAAGACCAAAAGAAATTAGAAAAAGAAATTGACGAATTAAAAAGTAACGTTTTTTACTTCATTAAAAACCTAGACGATAATTCAGTTGAAGCGAGTAAATTTTACATATTGATTTTGGGTTATTTGCAAGATATGGTTCAATCCATAGATTTTATTACAACCAATAGTTATTCGCACGTCAATAACAATCACAAGCAATTAAAATTCAATCAAATTAGAGACCTGAAAACAGTGGACGAACAATTGCAGCAGTTGTTGCGACTGTTAGAAGACAGTTTTAAGACCGAAGATTTTTACAAGATTGACCTTATATTAAACGACAAACAAGTTCTTTTAGACACGGTTTCTGAGTTGATATCAAAACAAATTATAAGAATTAGAACTACAGAAACAAGTCCTAAAAACAGTAAGTTATATTTCGCTTTGTTATTAGAAACAAATGATCTAGTAAAGTCTATTATGAACTTATTGGAATTATTCAAAGAATTTAATAAACTCAATAAATAGTAGTTTAGTCAATATCGAAAAATGGGCAACGCTATTTTAAAAGGCTTTTTATTCCCGAAATAGTCTTAGCATGATGCGTACTTATATCTTACAACATTAGGAATAGGCGACGGTTTCTGTGCGTTTTAGTATGGCGCTTTTTGCTGGTTTTATCCCTTTTAATGTAAAGGCGCAATTTTTGAGGCCATAGCTTCGCCAACGAGCAACCAAGCCAAAGTGACAATTGGTAAAATCGGGTTCATTTTTATTTCTAAAACAACTATTAATAAATAAGTATTGCGGCAAAAAATCAGCACGATTTGTAGCGCAAGATAGTATCTCAAGAACTTTTGGCGCTGCGAGATAAATCGCCATTAGGATGCCTTCAAACTAAGGATAGATTGCACAATACAGCAGCAAGAAATGGCTACTTCCTATACTTTATGCCTTCTTACTTTTTTTTATTTAGAACAGGTTTCATAAAAAAAGCACCATCATATTCCTTAGAATCGATCGTGCTTTTTTTATGAAAACTACTTTTTTTATCTTGGCGACAACCAACCCTCAGGATTGTTATAAGTCGTATTTTGTAGGATTAGGAACTTAATGATTGTTTTTCCCGTCTCGCCATTGGTTCTTACTTTACCAAGACTTTGCTTGATACTCACTTTGTCCCCTTTACTCACATTAACCGAACTCAAATTTTGATACACAGTGAAGAAATCTCCATGTTGTATCATAACCGCTTTGTTTACTGGTGACAAAACGATCACGCTGGTAACTTCTCCACCAAAAACAGCTCTTGCACTTGCTCCTCTGTCTGTAGTGATTTCTACACCGCTATTGTGCACGGTTATGGTATTAAATAAAGGATGTGTTTGGTTTCCGTATCCTAACGATATATACCCTTTTTCCACAGGATAAGGCAATCTTCCTCTATTTGATCTAAAGTTATCTGCAATAAGTTTTGACTCTGGAGTCAATTCTATTTTTGAAGAGGAAACTGCTGCTCTTGAAACAGGAGCACTTGGATTGGCTTTTGCTTTTTCCAAGGCTGCTTTTCTATTGGCCGCGGCAATTGCTTCTCGAATTAATTTATTGATTTGTCTGTCAATTGTTCTGTATTCTTGTTGTCTTTTCTTAATTTCTACAGAAATCTTATTTTTATCTTTCTTGAGTACGCTAACGAGTTTCAATTGCTCTCTTTTCTCACTTTCGAGTGACAGGCGTTCTTTTTCGTTTTCAGCGATCAGTTTTTTCTTTGCTGTTTTTTGCGCATCTAGCTTTTGATTAAAATCTGTAAGCTTATTCGACTTCGTTTTTATTTCCTCCCCTTGTGCCTTTCGGTAGCTGGTATATTGCTTCATGTACTGCGCTCTTTTGTAAGCCTGCAAAAAGTTTTCAGACGACAATAAGAACATCGCCCTACTTTCTGACGATCGGCTTTTATACGATTTCACAATCATTTCGGAATAATCCTCCTTAAGTTCAGCCAATTCTTTTTTCAATTTATTAATCTGAACTTGATTAATATACATGTCATTACTCAACAATTTGGTTTGCTTTTCAGTGGTGCTTATTAATTTTTCTTTCAGCTTGATCTTAGTGCTTTGAACGATCACTACGTTGACCGCAGATTTTTCTTTTTTCTTTACCGATTGTAACAACTTTTCATTTTCTCGTATTTCTTTTTGAATTTGAGCTTTACGTTCTTCTAATTTTTCTTGTTGGGATTCCTGACTCCATAGCAAGGAAGTCATACAGATAAAAATTAGGCTTAGGAGAAATTTTGGCATATCGAAAAAATATTTTGGCTAATTTACTTAATTAAAATTCTTTTGTACCCATTTGGAACACTATAAGGAAAAGAAAGTTCTTCATTGAAAGTTACGGAGTTGTATTCCAGATTGATTTCGGTGTTTCCTTTCTTCTGAAACGTATTGATTGAAACGTTTGTAGGCAATACTACCTCGTTATATACCTTGTTATCTGCGTACGCTACTTTGATCATTCGTTCTTCGGCAGTTTGCGTGATTTCTTGCTTTTGAACTAAAAATTTATCTGCGTCTAAAAAGAATGATTTTTTTGTGTTCTTATTCGATGTATCATCCAATCGATAGGTTTGTTCCAATAAGCTTTCTAAATATTTCCCTTTAGTCAAATCATCAATTGCCTGACCTAACAACATGTTCTGGATTTTATTGTAATCTAAATCCGTTCCTAACCATTGGCTTAAACTACTAAAATCACCTTCAAAATATTTCCCATTGATCTTTTCGTAATAGCTGACTGTTTTAGGAGTGATTAATGCTTTTGCCATTGTAATTCCCAGAAAACGAATGCTTACCAAAATTTGTTCGTCTTTCTTAATTTTGATTTCAGCGGTTACGTTTTGCGTTTGCTTATCATCTGCATAACGGGCGCTTGACTTAATATATAATGTAGAAAATTCGTTTTTATTGTTGTAATGATTTTCTATTATTTTTTTAGCTGACATTTTTTCAGCCAAAGCAACTGGCTCATTACTGGCCGCAACGGCAATGGCTTTCGATTTGCAGGAAACCATAAAAACAGTAAATAGTACTAGTATTGAAATTTTTTTGATCATTTTTTTTCTTTTAATAATTGATTGGCTTTAGCAAAAAACAAGTCTTTTTTCTTGAAATCTCCCAAGCCGTTGTACGCTTCTCCAAGTTGGATATTGAAATTTATTTCCAATTCCCTATTCTCCACTACATAATCCATGCCCATTTCTAAAAAATCCTTCGCTTTTTTAAATTGCTGCAACTGATTATTGGCCAAACCAGCATAATAATAAAACTGAGGCTGCGTTGGAAAAGTTTCTACTAAGGTCATCGCTTTTTTAGCCACGGCATCAAATTGTTTCAACTCTGTATGCGCTTGAAGCAAAAGTAAATTAGTTTCAACAACATCACCTACTCCATTATTTACTGATTTTTCATAATACACAATGGCTTTTCCCCATTGTTTTTTGACTTGGAAAAACTTACCAATTTCTTTCGCAACATCAACAGAAGTATCATTTCCGAAATAACCGACAGCCTTTTCTAAATCGGCCGAAAATTGCGTATTCTTGTCGGTAAAAATCAGAAATTCATTGAGAATCCGGTGCTTAATTTTCGAGTCTATTTTGGCACTAGCCAAAACAATATTCATGGCCATGATTGCTTTTGGTGCATCATTAGCATCCAAATAATTTTTGAATAAACTCACTTGCGCCCACTCCGAATTAGGAATGGCTTTTTCTAGTTTTTTGACGGTTTCAAAAGCTTTTGCCTCTTCATTATTTTTGGAATACAAAAAGATCAAACTGATATAATTTGCCTCTCCTTGTGGGTTTTTAACAATCAAACCTTCCAGATTCGAAATTTCGTTATTCTGAAACTTTCCTTCGGATAGGATTTGGCTTTTGTATAATTCCCTGCGATCTGTTTTTCCAACAGTTTCATTGAGTTCTTGAATTAACTCCAAAGCTTTCTCATACTGATTAGTCCCCATATACAAAGAGGTCAGATCTTCTTTGTATTTTGGATCAAATTCTATCAGCTTATTGATAACGGTAATTCCCTGAGTGAAATTTTTAGTTTCATAACTCACATCGTACATTCCTATCCAAAACCATTTGTTTTTAGGATCAATCTTGGTGGCGTTTTCAAAGTAATTATAGGCACTTTTATACTCTTTTAATGCTAAATAATTCTTTCCCAATTCGTAATACACGGCTGCATCATTGGGTTTTAATGAATTGGCTTTATCCAATGCTAAAATTGCTTTATCATAATTCTCAATCCCTTTTTGAAGCAAAGATTCGTAAAAGAGTTCTTGAAATTGATCCGTATCCAACTTTATTTCTTCGGGTTCCGTTTGCGCCCACAGCAAAGCCGAATTGCATTGCAAAACGAGAAATAAAATTATGAAAGCGCTCTTTTTCATGCTGTTTTTTAATCCTTAATCTTTATTATATAATGCCACTTAATATTACAAATACTAACATTTTGTCGCTTACTTTTTTAAACATATAAGTCATATAAGTTTTTTAAAATTTATTCTCTACAAGTTTGTAAACAATGAAAAACTTAATTTCCTTCAATTCCTTAATGGTTTAAAAAACTGTTTTACGAGTTCTTTTGAAACATATAAGTCATATATAATTTAAACTTACATGACTTATATGGTAAACATAATGCGATATGGATTCATTCTTATTGCTTAGTACATTATTTGAACCATTCTACTCCAATACCGAATAATCTCCAATACTGATGCTGATGAACTTCCCGTCAAAACTAGCGTGGTTTCCAATCATCGCATTGTCCAAATTCGCATTTTTGATATGAGAATGAGTTTGCACCAAACTGTTTTGTATCGTACTGTTTGAAACATGACAGCCATCGCCTAAAGATACATTTGGACCAACCGTCGCGTTTGTCAGAACTACATTTTTACCGATATAACACGGCGGAATAATGGTGGAATTTTCTAATTTGACATCAAAATCCACTAAATGTTCGCCATCGCTATGTAAGAAACCTAGCATTCTAGAATTCGTTTCTACAGTTACATTTTTGTTGCCACAGTCCATCCATTCGTCTACTTTTCCGGGAACAAAAGTCATGCCTTTGGCCATCATTTGCTTGATACCATCATTGATTTGGTATTCGCCACCATGGATAATATTATTGTCTAATACTAACTGCAGTTCGTTTTTCAGCACGGCTACGTCTTTAAAATAATAAATTCCAATTACGGCAAGATCCGACACAAAAGTTGCCGGTTTCTCTACCAATTCTACTATTTCGTTAGCATCGTTTAATTTTACAACACCAAAAGCTTCGGGCTCCTCTACTTGTTTTACCCAAATCACGCTATCAGCATTTTTATCTAAATCGAAATCAGCCCGAATTAACGTATCAGCGTAAGCGATAACTGCGGGTCCACTCAAAGAATCTTTGGCACACATAATGGCGTGACCGGTTCCTAATGCTTCGTTTTGATAATAAATAGTTCCTTTGGCGCCTAGTTTTTGTGCGATAGCAAGTAATTCTTCTTCTACTTTTTTACCAAAAGTTTCATGGATAATAAAGGCTACTTCTTCGATATCTTGATTCAACACACCGGCGATATCCTCGACCAAACGGTGCACGATTGGTTTTCCTGCAACTGGAATTAATGGTTTAGGAATCGTTAAGGTATGTGGGCGTAGGCGTGATCCACGGCCAGCCATTGGGACAATTATTTTCATGTTTTTTTATTTTTATTTCAAAATTCGTTATTCAACGTTCGTTGTTCAAAATTTATAAAAAATTTAATATTGGACAAAGAACGCTTGATTTTGAAGTTTAGACCATTTATTTAGAACTACTTAATTTAGATTTCGATGTTTCAATACTTTTTACAAATATTGAAATTAATTCATTATTTTCTTTTATTCCTGCTACTAAAAATTCTTCTTCTTTATTATATAAACTTGCTCTTTGAATTATTTTTAAACAAGAATGAGTTTCTCTTAACTCTTTTAAAACAATTGACATTTTATGGATAAAATCATTTCTAGATTCTGCACTTTGAGCTTCACTATAATTTAATGATGGTGAAGTTCCAGAACGAACAACTTGTCCCGACAAATGATTTGCTGCTTTACTGTTTTTTAGATTATCTGTAATTTCGATTATCATGACAGCAAAATCAATTAGTCTTTCGTGTAGATCGTATTGTTTCATGTGATTTTGATTTCAAAATTCGTTATTCGAGGTTCGTTGTTCAAAATTTGAAAGATTTGAATTTCGCGTCAAAATTCAGAGTTCGTTGTTCAAAATTTAAAAAAGGTTGAATGTTGAACAACGAACTCTGAATTTTGAAGTTTTAAAAAATTTACTTCACTCCAGTGCTTCCAAAACCGCCTTCTCCTCTGGAGGTTTCTGTCAATTCCTGAACTTGAATCCACTCTGCTCTTTCGTGTTTTGCGATGATGAGTTGGGCGATGCGTTCCCCGTTTTGGACAACGAAATCTTCATTGGATAAATTTACTAAAATTACTCCAATTTCACCACGATAATCGGCATCTACCGTTCCGGGTGCATTCAGGACTGTGATTCCGTTTTTGGCAGCGAGACCACTTCTTGGCCGAACTTGTGCTTCGTACCCAATAGGTAATTCGATGAACAAGCCTGTTTTTACGATCGCTCTTTCTAGTGGTTTTAATGTTATAGCTTCAGTTATGTTCGCTCGTAAGTCCATTCCTGCGGAAGCTATGGTTTCATAGTTAGGCAAGGCATGTTGTGATTTGTTGATAATGTTTATGGTCATGTTTATTTGTTTTTTTGGAACTAGCAATGGCTTGCCGATTCACACTATTTATGTACTATTTAGGATTCTAGCCGTGATGGAAGTGGAAAGCCTTTTTTATGAAATTGTATTTTTTCTTGGGTAAAAAGAGCGACCGCAGGAAGCTCCTTTTTTGCCTTAGAAAAAAACAATTTTAGGAAAAAGCTTGAAACGTACAGCGCGATTGGCTCCTAAAGATTGTTTTAATTGGTTTTTCGTTTTAAAA
The DNA here is from genome assembly GCF_015751645.1 of Flavobacterium sp. CG_9.1. Taxonomy (NCBI): domain Bacteria; kingdom Pseudomonadati; phylum Bacteroidota; class Flavobacteriia; order Flavobacteriales; family Flavobacteriaceae; genus Flavobacterium; species Flavobacterium sp. CG_9.1. The sequence goes on along the minus strand of NZ_JADOVC010000042.1, from coordinate 9,157 downwards.
TTTTAATTAATAATTCTTTTTCGTTGTGGTATATAAAATACAGGAATATAACTAATAACGGAATTCCGACGAAATAATTCTCTCGGAAACCGTAAAAAGAAATTGCCGAAAATCCTATTGAAATCAGCAGATACAACGCGATTTTATTGATGTCATACGGAATGGGATAATATTTGTTTCCGAAATAATAAGAGATAAACATCATGCTTCCGTACGCGGCTATAGTGGCAATTGCCGAACCGTAATAGCTCATTGTTGGGATTAAAAGGAAATTTAATGCGAGTGTGATTATCGCTCCCACGATGGAAATGTACGCGCCTATATGAGTTTTGTCAATCAGTTTGTACCAAACCGAAAGATTGGTGTAAATACCAAGAAAGAAGTTGGCCAGAATAATCAGTGGTACCACTTTCATGGCTTCCCAATAGGATTCATCTTGGATCATAATAACTTTTAGAATATCAGCAAAAACGATTACGGACAGTAATATGAAAGACCCAAATATTACAAAATATTTGGTAATTGTAGCGTAGGTTTGTGGCGCATCTTTGTTGTCCGAGTGACTGAAAAAGAAAGGCTCAATTCCAAGCGTATACGCCGTACGGTACAAAACCATAAATAAACCAAGCTTGTAACAAGCCGAGTACACTCCTACTTCGGCATCGGCAATATCCGGTGGCAATAAATAACCCAATAAAATTTTGTCGAATTGTTCATTTATGGCAAATGCAATTCCGGCGATCATTATAGGCGTGCCGTACTGCATCATTTGTTTCCATAATTTGTAATCAAAATGCCATTTCAGTTTGAAATAATTGGGTGACAAAACTATAAATGTAAGTAAGCTAGCCACAATATTAGATACAAATATATAGCCTATTTGAAAATCTTCTAGGTATAAAGAGCGTAAGATGCTGTCTGGATTTGATGTTGCAATGGCAGGTAAATAACTCAAAAAGAAAAGGTTCAGAAAAAGATTGACCGCTACATTTCCTATTTTGATTATCGCATATTTTACGGGTTGCTGATTGACCCTTAATTTAGAGAAGGGAACAATGACCAACGCGTCAAGTACTAAAATCCAAATCGTGTAACTGATATACTGTTCGTCAATTTTAGCCCAACTCGATATTGTATTTCGGAAGAGTAAGGAGACAAATAAGAAGGAAATGGACGTCCAAAAAATGGAAATCGAAGTGGTTTCTACAACCGCACTTTTATTGGTTTCTTTATTGTAAAATCTAAAAAAAGCAGTTTCCATTCCGTACGAAAGAATGACATTAAAAAAAATCACTCCTGCAAAAATGATGGAAAGCTTACCGTATTCCGCTTTTGGCAGTAATCCTGTGTACAACGGCACCAATAAAAAACTGAACATACGCGGAACAACTGTCGCCAAGCCGTATATCGCAGTTTGTTTAAAAAGATTTTTATATAATCCCAAAATGGTGTGTTTATTAAAATTAAGGAAACAAAAATAACTAATTATTTTTTGTAATCTCGGATAGAGCCTCTTTGTTTTGTTAAGAAGGTTTTACAAAAAGAATCTTTCTTTTATGATTTTAACGCAACGGTTTTTCGATGATATTAGTCATTTTAAAAAAATAAATTTTACCGTTTTGCGTATAGTTTAAAACTGCTTCGTTGGATTGTATTTCGAATTTTGCATTTGAAACATCAGGTGCTTTGTTCCCATATTCTTTGCTAGGATCTTGATCCATAATAAAATCCTCGGTAGAAGTTTGAGTAACAAAAGCAACAGTGAAGTGTTCTGGTGTAACTTGTTTTACAGTAGCCTCCTGATTCCGAAAATAAACAGTATTCAAAACAATCGATTGGAGAAGCGGTTTTTTGAACTCGATTTGTAAATAAATGCTGTCCTTACTATCGCCTTGCAATTTTTTATGATAAAAGACAGATTTAATTTCTTGCGGAAATTCTGATTGGAATTCACGCTTTACACCACAAAAAGATAGGCTAACCGATAGCAAGAATGTCAAACCAATTATACTAGAACGCTCCATAATTTGTGATTTAGCTCAATCCGTCTTCGTTTAAGATTTTAAGGAAGTGAAAGCCTTTTGGCACATAGCCTTGGTTGTAATAGAAACGGTGTGCCGTATAATTTCCGGTAAAAGCGTCTAATACAATCATGGTACAACCGAGCTCTTTGGCTTTGGCATCGACGTAATCCGTTAGCATTTTACCAATTCCTTTTTTGCGGTGTTCTGGGTGTACAATGAAATTATCAATTTCTAAGTATTTACCAGACCACAGCTTAGTACCAGACCACAAACCAGAAAGTCCGACGCACACATCGCCTTCAAAAACGGCTATTTGTTTGTAGTTGTTTGGAATCATATCTGTGAGATAGGCATCGTATTTCTCTAAACTGAAATTAGTATATAAATAGTGCATGACCGGATATTGCGCCAGCATTTCTTGTTTTGTGGTGAGTTCTTTGAGTTGTAGTTTCATGTTTGATTTTAAAAGGGTAAAATTAGAGAAAAAATCGCTGGGATAGAAAAAGAAAAGAACAATGAAGACATTTTTGCCTCAAAGCAGCCACTTTGTATTTGTCAAATAAAGAGTACTTATAATTATTTTTTCAAAGATAATACACCTTTTTCTGTCCAACTTTATCGGAATTCATGGAATTCGGTATGCGAATTCCGTGAATTCCGATAACAAGTGTTTGTATGTTAAAATATATGAGGGTAGTTTTGGTGTCAGGAAAAACTACTGAATTTTAAATAAGACGTTATATAAAAATTAAGTAGTTTTTCTTAAATGATATTGTAGCTACTTATCTAGAATTTATCAATTTAAAAAATTAAACCAATCTTAAATGAGAACAAAATTTATAATGAGAAAAAGTATATACTTACTTTCCTTCTGCCTTTTGGCAATCAGTTGTTCTACTGAAAACAGTAGTGAAACACCAGAAAAAACAAATTTAAATTCAGAACAGAGGTTACTACAAGAAACTGCTATTCTGTTTGGCAAATTATTAACCGACCCTGAAGTCAAAACCGCTTTAAATAACAAAATGAAAGAAGTTGACAAAGATGCAAATATTGTATCTTTTGCATACTTACTTGAACAAGAAGGAGGTTTAAGAAAAAATGAACAAGCTATGTTCAAAAAACAAATCAATAATTTAAGAAAGCAAAATATTTTTAAAAATGCTTTAAGAAAAGAGTTTGAAAACAATTCCAATGATTATACCACAATTAAAGAAATTGTGGATAAAAACTTAACTTCTAAGAACAATTTTAGATCTACAGCGTTTATTGCCGATGAATTAACTAATCTTCTTGTTTCACAGGAACTACAAATTTTTTTTCCATATGATCCTGAATATGAAAATGATGATTAAAATGCACAAGAATATTATGTTTCATTCGATCCGCTAAACAATTCGCAAACAAACATCGGTTTTCAATTTAACACGGGCTACAGAGACTACGAAATTATTAATAATCTCGATAATAATTTTCTAGATAACAATCCCGTTTATGTAATTGTCCCTATAGATCCATGTGATATTGCCGGTAGACCTTGTGATTTTGTAGACTTACAACCCGCGCCAATCGATGATATAACAGGTATACTACTACCTAGTATTATCCCACAAATAACAAATAGTCCATTTCCAGTAACAAATTTACTAACTATTAATACAAATCACAATAATATTCAAGAGGATGACGTAATAAGTTCATACATACCAAGAATACAAATAAATGGAACTGATTGGATGGGATTTGGAGGGACTCATCAAAAGTTGAGATTCTTTAGAGGAACTGCGGATGGAACAGTAACGCAAAACGCAAATGGTACTATTACTGCAACTGGAAATGAGTATACAGTTAAAGATTTTAGATGTAAACGTAAATACCTTAAGAGAGATAAAAAATGGTTAGACTTTACTGCTGAGTTTGACCCTGACTGGAATATGTCTGAAAACACACAAGTAATGGCAGTGTTTTCATTACATAATCTTGCAGGTTCAGCATCGACCGAATTAACAGCAAAAGCTGGGTTTAAGCTAGAGGGCGATAAAATAAAACCAAATGCAGAGGCTAGCGGTTCAGTTAAAATTAATCTCTCAGTTGGTAGTGCAATTTTTAGATCAAACGCAGAAATGTCTAGAAGACAAATCCTAGCAACGATTGTTGGCCCTGGTTCTACAGGCCAAACCATCAATGATAATAACACAGAATATAATATTAAAAAAATTGGTATTGTAGATTATTATTTTAAGCACTTTTATACCAATCTTTAACCCTATTAATTAAAAGCATACTTTGAATACTTTCAAAGTATGCTACCTTTATTATGAAAAAATACTTTATTATATTAATAATTATGTTGATTTCGAGCGTGTTATTTGCACAAAATGAAAGTGCATACTTGTCTATAGGAAAACCCTGGTTTCCGGATAAATATAACAACCACAATAATTTTTCAATTGGTTTTAATTATCAAAATGCATTTGTACAATCTTTTGCATTTACGTTTATTGCTGACTATGCACAAAGTGATGATTTTCCGAAATTTGCTAAAAATGAAGTTCAATTAAATGCATTTTTATTGGATCAAAATTCAACTGATATTGTTTCAAATTCACTTTGGTCAAAAATAAAAACAATACGTTTTGGTGGTGAAATGAATTATATGTTTGTCAATAACAAACGATTTTCATTTAGTTTCAACGCTGGTGCTGGACATTTTTTTTCACAGTCCTCTAATCATGATTTACAATCATTTACGTATAATCTAGAAACAAGAGAAATACTTTCGTATCAGAATAAAATTAGTAGTGAAAAGCTAAATTCATTTTATTACAGTCTTGGCATACAATTTCAGTATTGTATCTACAAAGACTATTTCATCGGTTTGCAACCATTTTACTTTATGCCGATAGGCGAAAAACAAATTAATTCCATACCAGTATATCCTAGCTATTATAACCTTACGTTAAATATTGGTAAAAAATTCTAATCATGAAAAAATTTATAATTCCATTTCTTTGCATTGCATTACCATCTTTTGCTCAAGAAAAAAAAGAACAAAAATTAGACTTATCTTTTTCCTATGGGATTTCCCATATTAATTATTCTAACTATTCTGAGACATCACCACTAAAGCTTGAATTACCAAAATTTGGTTCATTTTTAGAATTTAACGCAGATTATAAATTACCTAAAAATAGATTTATTGGTGTAGGTTTTGCGAAACAGCAACATTCAAAAAATATTGATGATGGCATTGTCATTAATAGTAATAACAGCGGAATAGTATTAGATAATTACAACAATACACACACTAAAAACTTTTATGATATTCACTTTCGAACCGCTTTTAAAAACAATATTCAGTTCACTCTCGGCGTATTTTTCTTTATAGAAAACTTAAATACTAACACTATTACATTTGATGACACAAATACTTATTTTGTACTTAATAACGAAAAAAATCGAGCAGACAATTTGGGATTATTTGGATCTTTAGAATACTATTTCAAACTCAATAGTTATGCTGAACTGGGTTTAAAAAGTAAATTATACTATTCATTAAATGGTGTTGAAACTATTGCTGTTTTACCTACTTTAAGAGTTAAATTATAACGTAACAATTGTCTTCTGTTGTTTAGTAGATTTACAAGAAAAATGCAGTAATAATGCTATTTTACAACATAAAAATGGTGATGACTAAGTCATTTTTTTACATCAAACTGTTTAATTTCAAAAAAAACATTTTTAATATCTTCTCAGCTCCTGAGTTTTATAAAACCGATACAAATGGTCGTATATCAAGAGCTCATATTGCCGTTGGCGTGACGTAAACTGTCGATTAACCATCATGTGAATATGGCTGCTTAAAAAATCAAAAAGAGGAATCTCCAACTGACTTTTTATGTTGGAACTTAACAAAGCAATTTCTGATATTTTAGTTTCTATGAAGGGAGTTAATACTTCAAATGGCAAGTCTGTTTTGCCTAGTAGCACCGCAGTAATTTCTACTTCACGCTTGCGGTATTGGGTATCTAGTCCCTTATTTGTGGCCGCATCGGCATTAAATTCTTTTTTAAAATTCATTTGTAACCGGCGCATCAATTCATGTTTTTCAGACATTGATAACTGAAAACTTTCTAAAAAATGACGAATAGTATACAGCCCAAACAGTAGTTGAGTTGCCACCTCAAAATTGGGTTTGTACATTAAATACGCTACAATCAACTCACTGTGATACCCAAACAAAGTCTCAGAATCTACCTTGGTAGCCTCTCCGTACCGCTCCAATTCTCTCTTATAAGTATCCGTTTGTACTTTCCAAACTAAATGGTTGACCAATAACTTTTCAAAAACAAGATGGAATGAACTTATAATGGTAGCTATACCTTCTGGTTTGGTTACTAAAAAACGAATACGAAGATGCGAATCAGGATCGTTATACCGAATAAAAAACCATTTTTCGATTACCTTCCGAGCTTTTAACTGTTCAATAATAGGAGCAAACTCTTCCAATAAAAGTAAGTCTGCTGTTTTTACACCGGTATAAATTTTATAATACAACCATTCACTTCCTAGGCAAAACTCTCTTTTCATATATGTAAAAATTATTTTTAAGTGGTCATAAATAGTATGCTTCGCCAATTCGCTTCGCTCGGGTCGCCTTTTATTTATAGGTGTTTGTTTTCAACAAACCTTTTCCTAACGGCGATTTCATCTTTTAAAATTTATTGTGTTTTTTTGGTTAATCAGAATTCACCAAAAATTAATGACATTCGTAAGGAGTGTTTCATTACGTGACTTTTTCTTTATAAAAGGATAAAATTATCTGATTGGTATACGTTTGTTGTGCTGCACCGCTAACCGCTGAATTCTCCATAAACAGAAACTCTTCTAATATAATTTTGGGTTGTTTTTTTACCGCATTAATTAATAATCTTGCACCAAACTCTTTATCAAAATCTAATAACAACGTATTATCAAATTGTATCCAATTTACCCATTGCGGTAACTCTCTTTCTGTTCTCCATTTGCTAAATACTTCAAAAAACACATTTTCAGATTGTTGAGCTAAAAAGGAAATTTCGTCGGCAGTAACTACCCATCTGGCTTTAGAGAGGATTACTTTTTTATAAACTACCCTTGGAAAATGATCGTAATGAGAAAAAAGTACGCCCCAATCAAAGCTGTAAATAGGCTTGTCATTTTGACCCTGTAAATCACACAAAAAATGATATACGGGTAAGGATTTGCTAGCGTAGTTGTGCGCATTGGACAAACAAGGCACTATTATTTTATTGTGCTTTTTGGAACGCAAAATAATGGTATTGTTTTGTATAGATACCATCAAATCGTCAAGACCTATCTGACACGCTTCGCTTACTCCTGAATGCGATAAATATGGAATTTCATAAAGACGTAAAGGGGGTCTTTTTAAAATATTTCCGGTTCTTGATTCAGGAATATGAACGATCTCTGCTTTAATCTGATTCGGATCATACGCTTGTTCCTTTGCTACAATTTCGGCAGTTAGAGTTGCTATAGCTTCATTTCCATTACAAAAACGACCCAACAACTTTGCAGCGCTCACATTACCAGAAGATTCTAAAACTACTACATCCTCCTTTAATAATTCAATAATTACTGAAAAAGTGATAGGCGCCTCTTCCCAGTTGCAATCAAAATCTGGAAAATCTTTTTCTGTTAGTTCTAAGACGTTTTGCTGTAGTTGTTTACAAGTTTGTAATTTCTGCTCTACTATTCGGTCAAACGTAGTCCAAGGCTGAGTGTCAGTCTGATTTTGGTTTTTAAAATATAAAGTTTCTAAAAGCTCGTGCGTGTCATTTCGTTGTAATGATACCGGATAACCCAAACTAATTTCAGTATCTAACACTAAGGCTAATGGCATTTCCTTTCCCTCATATCGATGTAAAAAAGCCTTTATGAATTCTTCTAATGTATGTCTTTTGTGCTTTTTTTGTATGCCATTAAGAAACGTCAAAGCTTCGAGCGTTTGACGATGTACTTTTGGATGTAGTGTGTTTACACTAGCCGCAGTTGTCAAATCGGTTTGAAAAAGATACTTTTTATCAAAAGTCACTCTGGCTTCCGTCAGTACATTTTTTATAGCAGTATAAGCAGTAGGTTTAGGAACAAGTCCAAAGTCTAAACTTTCTATTTGGCGTTTAAGTCTTTGAAAAAAAGTGGTTTCTTTTTCAAAATTTGGAACGCGTGCTAGTATAGCGTTTATTCTATCCCATTCGTTTTTTGTGGTTAAAGCACCGTCTAAATCACTCACTAAAAACTGAAAATCAATCAATTGGTTTACAAAATCTTTAGCATCATCACGTTCAGAAGCATCATCAGCCAGCAATTCAATTAAAGCCTCAATCGTAATTCCTTGTCTTGATTTTTGATACACTAGCGTTAAAAGATCTGTTTTTCGTAGTGCTGCAATACTGTGTTGTCTTTTGGTTCCCTGATAACGATACTCCACATACCGGTAAAAAGATCCTACTTCATAGAGGCTTGTATTGGGTTTATAACTCAATGTGTTCCTAACTTCTTCTTGCTTCACCAGTTCTTGTAACAAAGCAATCCAAAATTGCATGTCTAATTGCGTATGGCGTTGGAATAGCTCCTTATGGTCCATCACTATATTGGTGGTTTGGCCTTTTTCGCCAACAGTGCAACCCGCAAATAACCCAAAAGGAGTACAGCGCGATGCCATCCTTGCACAGTATTTCAAGACACTATAAGCTAAAGCTGTTGTCTTTTTATTGGATAAGGATTGGGGATTTTCCCAATATTTTTCTACCAGTAAAATTAGTTCTGGAGAAGCCAGCTGCAGTGCTTCATGCACCAAGGAATCTTGCAGCTGTTCAAACACGCTAATTACCGCTTCCTTTTCCATTATTTTAGTATAGAAAGAAAGCGGTAACAATGGGGTTCTCAAAACATGTGAAGAAAAAGGACGAATTTGATAGTGGTGCATTATCGTTTCTTTTTACTCACTTTTTCTGCCAGTTGCATAGCATTATAAACATTTTGAGGTGTTCGGATAATTACTTATACTTTTTATGTAAATTTAAAGAATGGAAAAATTTACAGGAGAAAGTATTTTAGAATTCACCGATAAG
>NZ_JADOVC010000041.1:0-23208 GCF_015751645.1 Flavobacterium sp. CG_9.1 | reverse complement strand
ATCCTAATTTAAGTTTAAAAAGTGGCATATCTTCAACCGGAATCCGTACCTCTTTTTTACTGGAAAGAGTGGCACATCATCAACTGGTTTATCCAATTTGCAGTAAGAGCGTTTGATTTAATGTTTGAATTGTTATAAGAAGAATAGACATAAATCGATAGTAGGAGTAATAAAATCGGGGAACGTAACATTTATGATAATAGTAATTTGCAGGTTATAAACAAGTAATTTGGTTTTATAATTACTTTTGGGGCAGTAGTATTCGAACTGTTTCATCTCTAGGACTAGCAACTGCTGATAAACTGTTAATCGTCGATACAAGTACGAAATGAGATTGTTTTTTGAATCTTTCGTCGATATCTTCCGTATCATTTGTGCATGAAGTAGCTCTAAAATAAAAAAACCCATTCGCGTTGGCGAATGGGTTTTATAATCTGAAACAAGTTCAGATAAAGGTAAGTAAGTAATCTAAATTGTGTTGATAAAACGTTTATTTTACTTTATTAAGTATTGCTTTGAAAGCTACTGGGTGGTTCATAGCTAAATCGGCTAGAACTTTACGGTTCAATTCGATGTTATGCTTTTTTACTTTACCCATGAATTGTGAATAAGACATTCCTTCCAATCTGGCTCCAGCGTTGATACGTTGAATCCACAAAGCGCGGAAATTTCTTTTATTCACTTTTCTGTCACGGTAAGCGTAGCACATTGCTTTCTCTACCGCATTCTTAGCAACTGTCCAAACGTTTTTACGTCTACCAAAGAAACCTTTGGCTTGCTTCATTATTTTTTTTCTTCTTGCTCTTTTTGCAACTGAATTTACCGATCTTGGCATAATTTTATTGTTTTTTTGTAGCAGGCGGCTTGAATTGAATCAAAAGCACTTAATGGCCATACTCCAAGGTTATTTTAAATTGTTTTAACCTAAAGAATTTAAAAAAGTGTTTAGTTTTCAGATTTTAGTGTTCAGTTAGAAACTGCTTACTAAGAGCTGACGACTGATTACTAAATTATATAATTCTTAATTGTTGTTTGATACTTTTCATATCTGTTTTGTGAACTAGCGCAGAGTGTGTCAATGCTAATTTACGTTTTTTAGACTTTTTGGTCAAGATATGACTTTTAAAAGCATGCTTTCTTTTAATCTTTCCAGAACCAGTAACTTTAAAACGTTTCTTGGCGCTAGATTTGGTTTTCATTTTAGGCATTTTTTCCTAGTGTTTTAATTTATTCTTACTTACTTATCTTTCCACTCCCCAGTCCTCCCCGGTGGGGAAGGAGCCGAGAAGTAATATTTTTATTCTCCCTTGAATTCTTGCTAGAGTTTCTTGTCCCCTCCGAAGTAGGGGTTGGGGGAGGATTTTATTTCTTCTTCTTAGGAGCAATGAACATAATCATTCTCTTTCCTTCAAGAACTGGCATCGCTTCTACTTTACCAAATTCTTCAAGATCTGTTGCTAATCTTAATAATAAGATTTGACCTTGATCTTTATAGATAATCGAACGTCCTTTAAAGAAAACGAATGCTTTCAATTTAGCACCTTCTTTTAAGAATTTTTCTGCATTTTTTCTCTTAAACTCATAATCATGCTCATCTGTTTGAGGACCAAAACGGATTTCCTTAACGACTACTTGTGTAGATTTCGCTTTTAGGATTTTATCACGTTTCTTTTGCTCGTAAACAAATTTTTTGTAATCCATGATTTTACAAACTGGAGGCTCAGCATTGGGCGAAATCTCAACTAAATCCAATTCAAACTGGTCAGCTAATCTTAAAGCTTCTGATAGTTTAAAAACTCCAGGCTCAATATTTTCACCTACAAGTCTCACTTCTTGTACACCACGAATCAGACTATTAATTCTGTGTGCATCTTTTTTTTCTACGCGAGGTTGGTAACCTCTGTTGCTTCTTATTGCTATGACTTTATAATTTAAGTTAAACTGTAAATACTTTTAATGTTTTATTTATTTCTTCATTTACAATAGCAACAAATTCTTCTATTGTAACGCTGATATTTCCTTTTCCTTCCTGACCATGACGACGGATAGAAATTGTTCCATTTTTCTCCTCTTCTTCACCAACAATCAGCATAAACGGGATTTTTTGCATTTCTGCATCCCTGATTTTCTTGCCTATAGTCTCATTTCTGTTATCAATCAGGGCGCGAATTTCGTGATTTTCTAGCAAATCTAAAACTTTTTTCGCATATATTTCATATTTCTCACTCAAAGACAATATAATAGCCTGTTCAGGTATTAACCACAGTGGGAAATTTCCTGCTGTGTGCTCTAATAATATGGCTATAAATCGTTCCATGGAACCAAACGGGGCTCTGTGAATCATTACGGGTCTATGCAATTCGTTGTCAGAACCTTTATAAGTTAAATCAAAACGCTCTGGAAGGTTATAATCGACTTGAATAGTTCCTAATTGCCATTGTCTGCCCAAAGCATCTTTAACCATGAAATCCAATTTTGGACCATAGAAAGCAGCTTCGCCATATTCAATAACCGTGTTTAAGCCTTTATCTGCCGCTGCACTGATGATCGCATTCTCCGCTTTTTCCCAGTTTTCATCAGTACCAATGTATTTATCTCTATTTTCTTTGTCTCTTAATGATATTTGAGCCGTGAAATTTTCAAATCCTAAAGAACCGAAAACGTAAAGTACTAAGTCAATTACTTTTTTAAATTCTTCGTCTAATTGATCTGGAGTACAAAATATATGCGCATCGTCCTGAGTAAACCCTCGCACCCGAGTCAAACCGTGTAATTCACCACTTTGTTCGTATCTATAAACCGTACCAAATTCAGCATAACGTTTTGGTAAATCTTTGTAGGACCATGGTCTAACATTATAAATTTCACAGTGATGTGGACAGTTCATCGGTTTTAATAGAAACTCTTCTCCCTCATGCGGTGTACTTATAGGTTGAAAACTATCAGCACCATATTTTGCATAATGACCAGATGTTACATACAATTCTTTTTGACCAATATGAGGGGTTACAACTTGCTCATAGCCCCCTTTTTTTTGTGCTTTTTTCAAGAACTGTTCCAATCGATCTCTTAATGCAGCTCCTTTTGGCAACCATAATGGTAATCCTGCACCTACTTTTGCAGAAAACGCAAACAATTCAAGTTCCTTACCTAGTTTTCTGTGATCTCTGCGTTTTGCTTCTTCAAGTAAAACTAAATATTCTGTAAGGTCTTTTTGTTTTGGAAATGAAGTTCCATAAACACGAGTTAGTTGTTTGTTTTTTTCATCACCACGCCAGTAAGCTCCGGCAACACTCATAATTTTCATTGCTTTGATAATTCCAGTATTTGGAATATGACCACCGCGGCATAAATCAGTAAAAGTGTCATGATCACAGAACGTAATTGTTCCGTCCTCAAGATTGGTAATTAGTTCTGTTTTATAAACGTTGTCTTTGTATAATTCCAAGGCATCCGCTTTTGATACAGGACGTAATTTGAATTCATGTTTTCCTCTTGAAATTTCAAGAACTCTGTCTTCAATTTTTTTGAAATCTGCGTCTGTAATTTTATGATCTTCAAAATCTACATCATAATAAAAACCATTTGCGATTGCAGGTCCTAGCGTTAATTTGATTCCAGGATACATCTCCTCAAGAACCTGTGCCATCACATGCGAAGTAGAATGCCAAAATGCTTTCTTTCCATCAGCGTCATTCCAAGTGTAAAGAATAAGATTTCCGTCCGTCGTCAATGGTGTACTGGTCTCAATTGTTGTACCACTAAAAGAAGCTGAAATCACATTTCTAGCAAATCCTTCACTAATGCTTTTAGCAACATCCATAGGTGTTACACCAAGAGCAAACTCTTTAATTGACCCGTCGGGCAAAGTAATCTTAATCATTGTTTGATATTTTAAGAATGCAAATATAGAGCATTACAAAAACACAACCAATATATATGTAAGGTTTGTTAGTCTAAAGCTTATAATCTAAATTAGTTTGTAAAAATCAATGTTGTTTACCTAAATGATTCTAGGTCTTTCAAAGTAGGAACCCAAAAAAGGACTTCCGATTTAATCGCGGGTCGATTTTAAATTTAACTCTATTAATAACAAGGGTCTATAAATCTATTTTCTTTAATTCCTTATAATTCACATACAAACGACGCAATAGAATTCCGTATAATAATCTGTAAAACAACCATAATAAACCAAATAATAAAAGGCTGATCAGGAATAAAACACCTATTGTAATCGCCATTACCTTGTTGTTTTCGGCGATTTTCTCTTTTAAGACCTCCATTTCAGGATTGTAAACAAAGGCAATGATGAATCCAATTATCAAGCTAAATACTAGCATTGCTAGATTGTACCAAACATAATATTGAACTGTTTTGCGTGTTTTTAAAATATCCTTCATCAATTGTTTGGTAGAAGCAGTTGTCGATATTAGAATATAATTTTTGTAAAATAAATAAATAAAAACTAATATGACTGCATAATTAGCATAGTTCAACACCTCAAAATAAGTAATGAACTCGCTATGTTGTATTTTTTCTAAATACTCATCCGAATCAAAACAAACGCTAAGACAGGTCCATAATAATACCTCTAAAATACTGATGATCAAAATCCACTTCACAATAGAAGATGATTTTTTATGAATCATTTTATAAATTTCGATTTCTGATACTTGTTCAAAAGAGTGATCATCTTTCTGCCAGTCTTTCTTTAATAAATCCAGCTCTTTCATATTCCTAATGGATTTAATATTTTTTTTAATTTCCCTTTTATCCTATTCATTTTTACTCTCGCATTTACCTCACTAATTCCTAGTGTTTCCGCTATTTCGTGATAATCTTTGTCCTCTAGATACATAAAGATCAGCGCCTTTTCAATATCATTTAGTTGGTAAACTGCCTTGTACATTAGCTTTAATTGTTCCTCTTCTTCATAATCATATTCCACATCATTCAGAAAATGTTGGCGACCTTCAAATTCTATCGTGTATATGGATCGTTTTGTTTTTCGGTACAAAGTAATCGCCGTGTTGAGCGCGACTCGGTACGCCCAAGTAGAAAACTTACTGTCTCCCCTGAATTTCGGAAAAGCCTTCCACAACTGGATTGTAATTTCCTGAAACAAATCCTTGTGCGCATCATCGCCATTAGTATACAACCTACAAATCTTGTGGATTATATTCTGGTTTTCCTGCAGCTGTTTTACAAAAGATTGTTCTAGATTTTCACTCATAGTATATACGTTAGTAAGTCAATACTGGTTTTTGTTACAATGCTTCCTTTTTTTTGGAGCACAAAAATTTTCACTTCACAAAAAAAGAGTCGTCCCGCTGTACATTTCAATCTTTTTTTCTGAAAAAAAATCAGAAAAAAAAGGATTTCCACTTCCATCGGGGCTAATTTACCCATTTTGTATTTCACAACAACAGTTGGTAAATACAAATTGTCAAATCACATTCCTACTTTTACAATAAACGACTAAGGGCTATCAATGGAGACTTTACAAAATTGTAGTTTGAAAACCAAAGTTTCACTATTAACAGTATTCAGTTTTATTTAAGTGTGAAAAGAAGGAGAAAAGGGTTTGAAAAAGCCTTTTATGAATTTCATAAAAGGCTTTTGATAAGTGTAAAAAAGTATTATACTATTTTTTACATTCAGAATAATCAACATTAAAAGTATATTTTTTATCGCTAACTTTTTTAACAGCAGGATTATTGATGTGATCTGGTTTATAGGCTGCACCAGTCCCTAAATCTACTCCAAGACCCAATAATCCAAACGATACAACGCTTAAGATAAAGTTTCCAGTTCTAAAAGCAGTATTAAAAGTTTGTTTTTTAGGATCGCAACCTTCTTCTTTTAATTCTACGTTTAAGGCTTTATTTCTTGGAAATAATGCGGTAACTTGTCCGTCACCCATTTTTTGGCCATCAACGTAAATTGCTGCGTTTGGTCGGTCCTTGGCAACAATTGTACCTTCGTACCTACTACCACCAAACATAACACCACAGCTATTTAGCAAAACAAGCATCGATAAGGAGACCACAACAACTGAAATTCTTTTTTTCATAAGGCAAATATTTTTTTGGTTATAATTAATTAAGTAGCTAAAATAGTAATAATAGAATCGTAATTACAAGTGTTTTACACCTTTTTTTTGTTATTTGGTGGCTGTTTACTGAATTTATTTTAATTTTATAATGTAAGTCGTTGGTAGCTAATTTCTTAAATCTTTACTAACTTTGTAATTCATCATTCTATTTTAAAAATGAACATCCCAAATTCAGCTTTACCCAGAATAGTAATTATAGGAGGTGGCTTCGCAGGAATTGCATTGTCCAAAAAGCTAAAAAATAAAAAAGTTCAGGTGGTTCTTTTAGACAAGCACAATTACCATAATTTTCAGCCTTTATTATATCAAGTAGCTACTGGCGGTCTGGAAGCGGGTTCTATAGCCTACCCAATCCGAAAAGTAATTCAGGAATACGATGACGTTTATTTTAGGCTCACCAATGTTCAAGAAATAGATACTAAAAATCAAAAAGTAATTGCTGAGATAGGCGAATTAAGTTATGATTATTTGGTGATTGCTACCGGCTCGAAGACCAATTATTTTGGCAATAAAGAAATTGAGCGCAACAGTATGGCTATGAAAACCATACCGCAATCGCTCAACATACGCAGTTTGATTCTTGAAAATTTTGAACAAGCCGTTTTAACTACTGATGTAGCCGAACAAAACAGCCTTATCAATTTTGTGTTGGTTGGTGGCGGACCAACAGGAGTAGAGCTTTCTGGCGCTTTGGCCGAAATGAAAAAAGCGATTCTGCAAAAAGATTATCCTGATCTTGATATTGCCAAAATGGAAATTAACCTAATTCAAAGTGGCGACCGTATCCTGAATACCATGAGTGAGAAATCCTCACAAGCAGCTGAAAAATTTCTTGTTAGTTTAGGTGTGAAAATTTGGAAAAACGTCCGAGTTACGAACTACGATGGACGTACGATCACCACTAATTCCGATTTAACCTTTGAAACCGCAACTGTTATTTGGACTGCAGGTGTGCAAGGTGCTATTGTAGCCGGATTAGATGCACGATCTTTAGTAGAAAAGGTAGAGCGCATCCGAGTAAACGAATTCAATCAAGTAGTGGGATATGAAAATATTTTTGCTGTGGGTGATATTGCCTCGATGGAATCTGAAACCTATCCGCAAGGACATCCTATGATGGCACAACCGGCCATGCAACAGGGGGAATTATTGGGGGAAAATCTGGTAAAATTAATTCAAAATAAGCCCATGGAAGCTTTCGAGTATAATGATAAAGGTTCTATGGCAACAATTGGAAGAAATAAAGCAGTTGTCGATTTACCCAAGTACCATTTCAGTGGCGTTTTTGCTTGGTTTGTTTGGATGTTTGTACATTTATTTTCACTAATTGGATTTAAAAATAAAGCAGTAGTTTTCTTAAATTGGGTTTATAATTACATTCGTTTTGACCGCGAGGGTCGTTTGATTATCAGACCGTTTAAAAAGAAAAGTTTTACCACGTTTACTAGTGATGAAATGTAGTAAAGGAATTCGTGTGTAGAAATGCTTTTTATGACTTACCAAAAATTAATTTCAAACCTCACTATTAATTTACTAACGCAAAGCTGATAACGTCAAATAAGTAGTCACTAACCGAAAACCCACAACAGATAACCGAAACCCCAAAACAGATAACCGAAAACCCAAAACAGAAAACCCACAACAGAAAACAGAAAACCCAAAACAGAAAACAGATAACCCAAAACAGAAAACAGAAAACCCAAAACAGAAAACAGATAACCCAAAACCTAAAACTCTTTTCCCTTATAGTAATTTACCATCAAATTCACATATTTGTTATAACTCTCTAGGCCATCCTTTTGCTGGTTTATTTTGAGGAATTGATCATAAAAAGCATGGAACCCTTTGTCAATAATTGTGTCATATTGCTTCCAGAAATCTTCGCTTTCTTTGTAGTTTTTTAAAATTCCGGTATTGACCGTTTTCAATAATTGTTTAAAAACAGCCTCATCTCTCGCTTGCCAATTCCCTAAGCAATAGCGTAAAGCCATACTATAACCGGAATATTGAATGTATAAATCTTCATTTTTTATGGATGCTAGAAAGCCGATAAAGTTGCATTCACTTTCACTGGCAAAACCCATTTGGTGTGCCATTTCGTGATTGGTTGTCATAGGAAAACTGTACATAGGTCCCAAATAATTTACTTGTGCTTCATTCGTAAATGGATTCAAATACCCTCCAAAACCCATATAAGTTAACGGCAAACTAAATAATGATTTTTTACTACTTGGATTGTTGTACAAAAAAAAGAAATGCTGTTTTGAAAGTGCTTTATAACCGTTCAGATTCATTTCAAAAATCTGTTCTTTTGAATAGGGCATTACTATTTTTAAGCTATCATTCTTTGTAATCTGCATTTGAATGGCATTTGTTCTAGCGATTAATTTTTGGGTAAAAATCAAAAGATCAGCATCGGTATAATCGCGTTCAATATTCATTTTTTTAAACAGCGGTTGGCGGTAATAATTTAAACCCCACAGTAAATGAAAACAAAAATAAAAAACCGACAGAAAACTTAAAATCGCTAAAACATTATTTTTCCAATCTGTTTTCCACGTTTTTCTTTTTGCAAAAATCCACTTGATTCCAAGAATAATTAGAATAAAATAAAGGAGATCACCGACTGAAAAAGGAATTTTCCCTAAAACAATTCTGGAAAAATTAGAAATAATCGGGTAGAGGCCGTTGCTGTAGTAGTGTTCTACTTGCAAGGGAAAGTAAGGAAGAATTTGTAAACCAATTATTTGAAAAACCAAGAATAAAGGAAGAATGTATTTTGATTTCACGAATCGGTAGTTTTAGTGCTATTTTATGAATGGTAAATATAGAGATTTTTGCTTTTGATAAAAAGTGTAATTTTACGTAGCTCGTACTCCTAACTATTTATCAAAATTAAGTAATTAGTGTAATCGCACCCGGTTTATGATTATCGAAAGCGGGTCATGATCCATTTGATACAGAGAAGAACCTGTAACACCTTTTTTATCTGTTAACCAATGATTCAGTTCTTCAAATATATGTACTTCAATATTAGGATTTTGAAACGATTCAAGTATTCTTAACTCTTCTTTATAATTGATTATTTTATCTTGTGTGCCAGTTAGGTATAAAATTTTTGTGGTGCTATTTTTTATTGTTTCCTCAAGATTAGTTTGAGCCATTTCGACAAAGAAAGTATCATTTAATAACATTGAAAATCTTTTATCAAATCCTTGCTGATCAATATAATTTTTTACATTTTTTTTCAGCAAATGTTGAGCACTGTTGGATATTATTTTTATATATCCATCAAAGAAATTCAAGAGTTCATCTTTCGTTTTTCCTTTACGCATCTGCTGTGAAATACTGTTTTCATAATCCATCTTAAACTGATTTAGAAGAAAGGAGCCGTTTTTAATAATTGGAGTTTCTATTAAAATTATAAAGTCTAGAGTACTATTCTTTTTAAGTAATTGACATGCTGCTATGCCGCCTAGACTATGCCCGACAACACCTATTTTTTTACTTTTATATTTATTACTCACTTGTGCTACAGCAAAGAATAAATCTTTCGATAAATCTTGAGCAGACTCAGAATATTTTCCCTCGGACTTTCCAATTCCTCGCTCATCAAAACGATAAACTGCAATTCCATTTTTTAAAAATTCCTCAGCTAAAATAAAATGCGAATAGCGAGTATCTTTCCCACTCCCGGGAACGATAAAAATTATTTTTTCAAAATCAGTTCTAGGCTTTAATAAAGTTCCTGAAAGTGCAATTTTTTCGTCAGTATTTTGAAAATCTATTTCTTCAAAAATATAGTTTTCCTGAGCACTAACCTCCTTTTCGTATTTAAACATGTTTTGAGTATGAGCAAATAGTGAAAACATTAAAAAAATCGTTAGTGAGATTTGTTTCATGGATTTATGTTTACAATAATCAAGGCTAAATATAAAGATTTTTTATAAATATCGGATTAAGTTTACTTGCGTTGTCATTCTAGTGCAAAACGTTTTCTATTTCCAGTTCTCGCGTGAAGGGGAGAAGCAAACTACCGAAGTAGTGCGTATCACCTGACAGCACTATAGAAAGGGGCTTTGTATTTACAAAAATAGGAAGCCCCTTTTTATGGTGGTGGCACGCCCAAATGATTTCGCGAATTTTAAATGATAATTAACTTTGTAAAGGGAAAAACGAATTTAAACTTTGTAACTTTGGAATCTTAAATTGTTAAACATCAAACAAACATAAATGAGTCAAGAAATAAGAAATTTAGAACCAAAAGCGCTGTGGAATAAGTTTGCCGATTTAAATGCGGTTCCACGTCCTTCTAAAAAAGAAGATAGAGTAATTGCATTCATGAAGAACTTTGGCGAAAGCCTTGGATTAGAAACTTTTGAAGATGATATTCGCAATGTTATCATTCGCAAACCGGCAACTGCTGGAATGGAGAACCGAAAAGCAATTGTGCTTCAAGGACATTTGGATATGGTGCACCAAAAAAATGCAGATACTGTTTTTGATTTTGATACACAAGGAATCGATATGTATGTAGATGGAGATTGGGTTCGTGCTCGCGGAACTACGCTTGGTGCTGATAACGGTCTTGGAGTTGCAGCTATCATGGCAATATTAGAAAGTACTGATATTCCTCATCCTGCAATCGAAGCTTTGTTTACCATTGACGAAGAAACAGGAATGACTGGAGCGTTGAACCTAAAAGGCGGTATTCTGCAGGGTCAGATTTTATTGAATATGGATACTGAGGAAGATGATGAAATCGACATTGGTTGTGCAGGAGGAATTGATGTTACTGCAACAGCAGAATATGATGAAGAGGAAACTCCAGAAGGTTCAGTAGGGTACACCATTACTGTAAAAGGTTTGAAAGGCGGACATTCAGGAATGGATATTCACAAAGGCTTGGGTAATGCGAATAAAATCATGAACCGATTGTTGTTTGATGGTTTTGATAATTTTGGTTTGCAAATTTCAGAAATAAAAGGAGGAAGTTTACGTAATGCTATTCCTCGTGAAAGTATGGCGAAGGTTATTATTGCAGAGGTGTATGATGAAGCTTTTGTTTTTGACATGCAGCAAATTGTTAACGAAATCAAAACCGAGTTTAAAACAACGGAACCCAATTTAGAAGTTGTTTTTGAAAAAATGGATGCAGCTGCTGCTAAAGTAATGCCAACAATTGCTCAGTTTTACTTTGTAAGATCCATGTACACTGCTCATAATGGGGTGTATAGAATGAGCGCTGATTTTGACGATCTAGTAGAAACCTCTAATAATATTGCCAAAGTAATTGTGGGAGACGGACAACTTACAGTACAATGTTTAACACGTTCTTCGGTTGAAACTTCTAAATTTGATTTGGCTAATGCCTTGCGTTCTGCCTTTGAACTAATGGGTTGCGAAGTGGAATTTTCAGGATCTTATCCGGGTTGGACACCCAATTCAGAATCAGAAATTTTAGATGTTTTAGTTCCAATTTACGAGAAACAAAACGGTGAAAAACCAAAAGTAGTAGCGTGTCATGCTGGATTAGAATGTGGAATTCTGGGAACCAATTATCCAGATATGGATATGATTTCTTTTGGACCAACCATTCATGGAGCTCACTCTCCAGACGAAAGAGCGAGTATTTCCTCTTCTCAGAAATTTTGGAAATTTGTATTGGAAATTCTAGCGACGATTCCAGTAAAATAATAGTTTAAAAACCATAGAAAAAGGCATAATTAATTTCCATTTAGGATTTTAATTATGCCTTTTTATTTATAAAATAATTTCTAATCGGCGGGTTCAGAGAGGTTGTTTTTCAAATGTTCACTATCCCAACTATGGTTTGTTGCTGCAATCTGCGAATATAGATCGCTTTTTAGTAACTGTTCCTGTAGTTCAATTTCTTCTTTAATAGTAATGAGGTACGCCATTTTATCATGACGTTTTTCAGCTAATTTACGAGTGGTAATTTCGTCATATTTTATAAATTGCCGTCCTTGTCTAGTGGCTGAATACTTGCGATGGCCTAATTCTACTAAGGCGTCAACACCCATATTTACAGCGCTGTATAATGTTTCTCTGTAAATATGCTCGACTTTATGATCGATTAGTTCATAAGCATCATTTCGATTTCGGGCACGGGTCAAGATTTTCAAGTGCGGAAAATGTTTTTTTAATGTTCCAATCACTTGCAAATTTACAGATGGATTGTCTATCGCTGCAATAAAAAGTTTGGCGTTTTCACAACCAGCCGCTTTCAGCAATTCCAATCGTGTTGCATCTCCATAATACACTTTGAAACCCATTTTTCGTAACAAATCAATTCGATCAGAATCATAATCAAGAATAGTCGATGTAACTTTATTTGCTCTCAATAAACGCCCTACTGTACTGCCAAAATGACCAAAACCAGCAATGATAACAGGATTGTCTTCATCTATGAAATCATCATCTTTATTAATTTCCGTTACTTTTTCTTTGATTCTGGAATTGGGATAAATTATTCGCTCGTTTATTAGCAATAAAAAAGGAGTTGCAAGCATACTCATGGCGATTACCGCCATCACTTGATTTGCCAAAACACTAGGAATAATATTCAATTGCATGCAAAAACTCATGATTACAAAACCAAATTCCCCGGCTTGACTCAAACCAAAAGCAAACAAAAGGTTTTGGTTGGTATTTTTTTTGTGAAATCTACTAATTACAAATAAAACTACAAATTTTACCAAAGTTAGGATGGCTCCAAAAATAAAAATGAAAAGAGGATTTTCAATAATTAATTGAAAGTTTATTGATGCGCCAACGCCAAGGAAAAAAAGGCCTAAAAGCAATCCCTTAAATGGCGCAATATCTCCTTCTAATTCATGTCGAAATTCCGAGTTAGCCAATACAACTCCAGCCATAAAAGCACCTAGTGCAGGACTTAATCCAACCAACTGCATCGAGTACGAGACGCCAACTACTAGTAATAATGCAGAGGCAGTAAACAATTCTTGTAACCTAGTTTTTGCAATTATATGCAATAGCGGAACAAATACATAACGACCGGCAAAATAAATAGTCGATATAATCCCCAGAACAATTAGAGTTTGCAACCAGCTTGGAAATCCAGAAATTAAGGATTGTGGCGCATCACTAGTCACTTCAAGGTTTACAGTTGAAAGTAGCGGTAAAAAAGCTAATATTGGGATCACAGCGATATCCTGAAACAGTAAAACGGCAAAGGAGGAATGGCCTACTGATGTATTCAATAATCCTTTCTCTTTTAAAGTTTGCAGCACAATTGCCGTTGAGGATAAGGCGAGTGCAAGCGAAATAGCTAAGGCAGTTTCCCATTTCCAATCCATAAAAATAAGACATCCAACAAATAAAAGTACAGTGGTTCCTAGTACTTGAGAAGATCCCATTCCGAGGATGAATTTTCGCATTTTCCAAAACTTGCGGGGTTCTAGTTCCAGACCAATTAAAAATAGCATCATCACAACACCAAATTCAGCAAAATGCATAATGTCCTCACCTTCCTGACCAATAAATCCCAAAACATAAGGACCAATTACGATTCCAGCCAATAAGTAGCCCAATATAGAACTTAAGCCTAGCTTTTTAGCAATAGGAACGCAAATTACTGCGGCCGATAAATAAATGATTGCTTGTAATAAAAAATTGGTATCCATATTAAACTTGTATTGTAGCAAACCATTCGTTCAAATAATGGTATTGCAAAATGGTATCAGAATCCAAATCATTGTTTTCTAAATAGTCAAGTAAATAGCCATAAACTACTCCGTTTTTCTCATAATCTTCTTTGGCCATGTTATGAGTTCCATGAACTACAAAAGGAGGTAAGTAGAGCATGTTACATACTTTTGCCGTTTGATTGAACGGTTCCAGCAATTCAACAATACTATAACGATCACTCCCTGTTTCGCAATAATTCTCCTTGTCACCTCCAGTGGTAATGACCTGAAATATAATTTTGTCCTGTAGTGCTTTTCCTTTTTTTCCATACGCCCAGTTGTGTTCTAATACCATATCAATCCATTGTTTCATTAATGGAGGGCAGCTGTACCAATACATTGGATGATGCCAAATAATGATATCGTGTTGGCTCAATAGAACTTGCTCGTGCTTTACATCAATATCAAAATTGGGATATTCTTCGTATAAATCATGAAAAGTGATGTTTTCTGAATGGGGAATATTTTCCACCAAAGCCTTGTTCGCGTGCGATTTTTCGAATAATGGATGAGAAAATAAGATTAAAATTTTATTTTTTGCCATAAAATTTAGTGGTTAACTATGTCTTTTTCAGAAATTTACAACTGCTTAATGTCTGATTTACAGTGTTTTTTGACCTTTTTAAAATTATTGAAAGATATAAAATATTGTTTAGTATTTTTTATAGCAATTGGCTGAAAAGCTATTTTTTTACTTGTAATAGCTGACAAACTGAAAATCCCGTCAAAATAATAAATCATTCTAACAGGATTTAATCTCTTTAGGTTTAATTCCTCGAAGCTTTGCTTCGATTTTTTTAGCCACAGATTCACAGATTAAAAAAGAGTATTGAAAATCTGTGAATCTTTGGCTGTTATTTCGCTACTACTTCTGGGGCTCTGCCCCGAAGTAATTTATTTAAAGACATTCTTCGGTTTTTTAGGAATTAATCAGCTAATCGTATAAAAGCGGTTAATCCATCTAATTGTTTTTTTGTTTAATTTTTGAAAAAAGTGGTCAATAGTTTTTTGCTTCCCACGACCCAAAGAATGTCATTTTTTTCTAAAATCATATTGGATTCTGGATTAAGAATTCGTCTTCCGCTTCTTTCAATTCCTACAATTAAGGCATTCGTTTTTTCCCGCAATTGAGAATCACGGATCGTTGCACCAATAAATTCTTCGTCTTTAAGTTCAAGTTGTTTTAAGATGATGTCCGTCTCAGAAATTTCAGGAACTTCTATTTCATTTTGATGCAAATAGGATTTAAATTCTTTCACTTGTTTGTCTGTTCCAATAATACAAATTTCATCTCCTGGAAATAAACGTTCATTTTTATTGGGGATATTAATCATAATTTCTCCTCTTTTGATAAAGGCAATATTAATACCTAATTGTTCTCTTATTCTGAGCTCATTCAGTGTTTTACCTGCAATATTTGAAGTTGGAGCAATATCAAATGTGGACATGTGTCCGTCCCAAGGAGTCAAATCACTGCGGCTTCTGATAACTTTTTTGATTTCTCTGGCATTTAAATTTTTGAGAAAGTGGCCTTCAATTTTATGATATTGTGCATTTAATTTTTTTGGAAAGACAAAGTAGATCACGACGGCCGAAATCAGTGATATAAAAGCGATTATTGGAGAGAAAAAGATATTCAATAAAAAGCCAATATAAAAAAGTGCTAAAAGCATCCGCATTAGAATCATCATCAAAATTGGTCCACGGTATTTGCGTTCCTCTCTTAGGATGGCTACTTCTTTGACAGCGACACGACGCAAGGAAAGCGCCCATAAAAAGGGAGAAATGATCACTAAAGTAATTAGTGCGCCAAATATGTTTGCAAAAGGAGATCCTTCTACTAATGGCAAAATGAATTTAGATGACAGCAACGTAACCGCAACAATAATTACGGAGTGAATCACGACTTGGGTCAAAAAAGCTCGGACTACTATTTGCCAATTGCTCACTAATTTAATCGATTGCGTATTAGCACTATATCGTTCAATTTTCTTGATCCATTTTCGCGGTAATTTTTTTTCTAGATATTCGGAGAATGGAGTAGAGAATTTTACCATAAATGGTGTTGTAAAAGCGGTAACTGCTGAAACTGCCACTACAATAGGATAGAGAAAATCACTAGTTACATTCAATGTCATTCCAAGAGTAGCGATAATAAAGGAGAATTCCCCAATCTGCGATAAACTCATCCCAGTTTGCACCGATTGCTTTAAAGGTTGTCCAGCAAGTAGGGCTCCAATTGTTGAACTAATAGATTGACCTAGAAGCACTACCAATGTCAAAAGAGCCACGGGAAAGGCATATTCATACAACGTTTCTGGATTAATTAACATCCCTACTGACACAAAAAAAACAGCTCCAAAAAGGTCTTTTACCGGTTTAACTAAATGCTCAATGTGTTCTGCCTGAGTGGTTTCAGCAATGATGGATCCCATGATAAAAGCGCCTAGCGCAGGAGAAAACCCTACATTTGCAGCAAGAATAACCATCATCAAACATAAGGCAAGTGAGATGATTAATAACATTTCGTCCGTCAATATGTTTTTTGCTTTTTTGAGTAAAGTTGGGATAAAAAAGATTCCTCCTACGAACCATATTATTAAGAAAAAAATCAGTTTAAAAACGGATAAAATCAGTTCACTTCCTGAAAACTGCTGACTGACTGCAATTGTAGAAAGTAAGACCATCAATAAAATAGCGACAATATCCTGGACAATCAGGGAGCCAACGACAATTCCGGCGAATTTTTGAGTTTTTACACCAAGTTCTTCAAACGTTTTTAGAATAATAGTTGTAGAAGATATTGATAAAATGACTCCTAAAAAGAGGCTATCCATGGATTTCCATCCAATCCATTGTCCTACCAAATAGCCGAGCGAAACCATAGTAATGATTTGTGTTACAGCAGTGATAGAAGCGGTTCCTCCTACTTTCATTAATTTTTTGAAACTGAATTCGAGTCCTAAACTAAATAATAGAAATATTACTCCGATTTCTGCCCAAACTTCAACGCTTTTAATGTCTTTTACGGAAGGGAAAAAAGCAAAATGATTACCAGCTAAAAATCCGGCAATTAAATAACCCAAAACAAGTGGCTGTTTTATTAATCTAAATAATAAAACGGCTACTGCTGCTGTCATCAAGATTAATCCTAAATCTCTAATTAGGGGCTGTACGTGGTGCGATACGTTTGCAACTGTTTCCGCGGTATTCATCGGCGTTTGCTTGTTTTTTAGATTTTTGTGTATTGTGGTAAGGTATAAAAAAACTTTAATTTTAAAAGTATAATTAATACGAAAAACAGCTTTTTATGATTTTTTTAGCAACAAAAATCCCGTTGAAGAGAATTTATTGTTTCTTTTCAACGGGATTTTATAAAATCGAATAATTTTGTTAATCTATATTCCTAAGAAATTGCTAGGTGTAATTTGCATCAATTCAGCTTTGATTTCATCTGAAACATCAAGAGTAGCAATAAATCCATGAATGGCATTTTTATCAATCGCTTCGTTGGTTCTAGTCAATCCTTTCAACGCTTCATACGGATTAGGATATCCTTCACGACGTAAAATAGTCTGAATAGCCTCAGCAACGACAGCCCAGTTTTTTTCTAAATCCTCGTGGAATTTCGGCTCATTCAATAGCAATTTGTTCAATCCTTTCAAAGTAGCTTCAAAAGCGATTAAAGTATGTCCTATGGGTACGCCAATATTTCTTAAAACCGTACTATCCGTTAAATCACGTTGCAATCTTGATAATGGCAATTTAGCTGATAGATGTTCAAAAATCGCATTGGCAATTCCTAAATTACCTTCTGAATTTTCAAAATCAATCGGATTTACTTTATGCGGCATGGCTGAAGAACCTATTTCTCCTGCTTTGATTTTTTGCTTAAAATATTCCATAGATACGTACGTCCAAATGTCTCGATCTAAATCAATGATGATCGTATTTATTCTTTTCAACGCATCAAAAAAGGCAGCAAAATGATCGTAATGTTCAATTTGTGTCGTAGGGAAGGAGTGATGTAAACCTAGGTTTTCTTCCACAAATTTCCCTCCAAATTTTCTCCAGTCAATTTGTGGATAAGCCACATGATGTGCATTGTAATTTCCGGTTGCACCACCAAATTTAGCCGCAAACGGAATATTAAATAATAAACGCATTTGCTCTTCTAAACGCTCTACAAAAACACCTATTTCTTTCCCCAAACGCGTTGGAGAAGCCGGTTGACCATGGGTACGGGCAAGCATTGGAATATCGCGCCATTCCACACTTAAATCTTTTAATTTAGAAGTCAAAGTAATCAAAGAAGGCATGTATACTTTCTCGAAAGCTTCTTTTGTAGATAATGGAATCGCGGTATTATTAATGTCTTGGGAAGTCAATCCAAAGTGGATAAACTCTTTATATTGGGACAAACCTAGTTTTTCAAACGCATCTTTTATAAAGTATTCCACTGCTTTTACATCGTGGTTGGTTACTTTTTCCGTTTCTTTAATCCAAAGTGCATCTTCAGTCGAAAAGTTTTTATAAATGTCACGTAAACTTTCAAATAAATTTGGATTTACGTTTACAAGTTGTGGCAAAGGCACTTCGCACAAAGCAATGAAATATTCAATTTCAACCAATACACGGTATTTGATTAAAGCCTCTTCTGAGAAAAAAGGAGCTAGAGAAATGGTCTTATTTCTATATCTGCCGTCGATTGGCGATATAGCATTCAATTCGTTTAAAGTAGTCATTGTTTAGTTGTTTGTTCGAAAAGCACAAAAATAGTTATAAGTTATAAGTTATGGGTTATAAGTTTAGATTTTTATTGCAATTGTAATTGATTTTTTGCCATTGCCATTGCCATTTTTTATTACAAGTTCTGGAGCAATTTTTCCCTTAAAAAAGCAACTCCTTTCGAGGCTACTTCTGGAATGACTTCCAATGGATTTCGGAGATTTGGAATCTTAATAGGTTTTGGATCAATATAAAAAATAGGCGTTTCACGAGCTGCGAAATCAATAAGTCCAGCCGCAGGATATACTTGCAAAGAGGTTCCAATCACCGCAAAATAATCCGCACTTTGCGTAATTGTTATGGCCTGGTCAAGCGCTGGAACTTCTTCGCCAAACCATACAATATGCGGCCGCAATTGATTATTATTTTCGTCGAAATCGCCAAAATTTAAATCCTCTTGCCAATCCAGAATGTAATCTGAGTTTTTTGTACTACGCACCTTCAATAATTCGCCATGCAAATGCAAAACCTTCGAACTTCCGGCGCGTTCATGTAAATCGTCTACATTTTGCGTAATAATGTACACCTCAAAATCGGTTTCTAATTCAGCAAGAATCTGATGACCTAAATTTGGCTGCACTTCTTTAAGCTGTTTTCGTCTTTGATTGTAAAAATCAAGTACCAAAGCCGGATTTTTACGCCAGCCTTCAGGAGTGGCCACATCCAAGACATTATGACCTTCCCAAAGTCCGTCGCTGTCACGAAAAGTTTTGATACCACTTTCGGCACTAATTCCCGCTCCGGTTAATACGACAAGTTTCTTTTTCATAGTTATGTTTTTTCGCCACAGATTCACAGGTTTTTTTTGAATTAGGCTTTAGATAGGAAGTTTAAAATTATTAAAAAGAATTGAAAATTTTAGCAGTTGCATTTTTTTTGCCACAGATTTCCAGGTTTTTTTTGGATTAGGCTTTAAATAGAAAGTTTAAAATTATTAAAAAGAATTGGAAATTTTAGCATTTGCATTTTTTTTGTCACAGATTTCCAGATTTTTTTTGGATTAGAAAAACGATTTAATCTGCGAATTTGCTATGAAGTTTTATTTAATTTTTGGTTTTATATTTTGTACGAAATAAGAAATCAGTGAATCTGTGGCTGTTTTTTATTTTTACTATTTTTGCAAAAAATAATTCCCAATGATTGATATCGATTACCTCGCTTTTCTTGAAAATATTTTAACTGACAACCGAAAAGAAAAATTCCTGAAAGTATTGGAAAACAGAACCAAGCATTTTACAATTGCTGTGGAGGATATTTTCCAAATGCACAATACTAGTGCGGTGATGCGCAGTTGTGAAATCTTCGGAATTCAGGAATTAAATGTAATTGAGCAACGCTACGGAAAAAGTATCGATAAAGAAATTGCCATGGGCGCTCAAAAATGGGTAGATATAAACACCTTCGATAGTATCACGAATTGTGTGGATACGCTCAAAAGTAAAGGCTATCAAATTATTGCCACTACACCGCACGAGAATGATTGTTTGATGGATGATTTTGATATATCGAAACCAAGTGCCTTGTTTTTTGGAACAGAAAGAGACGGATTATCCGAAGAAATTTTGCAACGCGCCGATGGTTTTCTAAAAATACCAATGGTCGGTTTTACCGAAAGCTTGAATATTTCAGTATCTGCCGCAATCATTATTCAAAACCTAACCAACCGATTGCGCAATTCAGACATCGATTGGCATTTAACTGAAAATGAAATTTTAGAGAAACGTTTGGCTTGGGCCAAAAATTCCATCAAAGACATTAAGAGAATCGAAGAGCGGTATTTCTTAGAAAATTAAAATTTGACTTCGCTAACAACTTTTATATCTTTTATGTTACTCGGATTCAATTCATAGCGATACACACCGCCATTTCCTATGGCAAACAAAGTGTTGTTTCTAATTATTAAATCAAAACAATTTCTATCAATGCTATGCACTAAGATGGGTTCTGCGGGATTTTGAATGTTAAATATTTTGATAACATCATCACAAACAAATAAATAATCGGCAGTAAAAAAACCAATTCCTTTTGGTTGCGTAAGTGTTCTGCTGTGAATTAATTTTGGATTCGTAAGATCTTTGGTGTCATAAACTTGTAATACGTTTATATTATTTCCACACGTTGTATTTGAATTCAAGGTTACATAGGAATGTGTACTATTGGCAATGACAGGATCACAAGCAGTAAAGTGTTGCACACTCGATAATTTGATTGGGTTTTCCGGATTTGTAATAGAATAAATAAACATTCCGTTTCTAGATCCAATAAAAAGATTATCTCCAAAAGAAAATAGAGTTTCTATGTCAAAACCTATTTGAATCTCATTGACTTTTACTGGTTTTTCGGAATCGATTAACGAGAATACATTCAATTTCATCTGATCTACACTGTATAAATAGTTTCCTTTTATGGCAAAAACAGCAAGTGATCCTCCTTGACCAACGTCTCCCGTTTGTGTCGTATCACTATCCGAACATCCCAATACAAACACTAGAACGAAAATAGATATAATTTTTTTCATTGCTTATTTAATTAAAGTCCAATCGATTATTATTTCATTTTCTTTGGTGTAGCCATATAAGCCGTTTGGCGCTTGCTTTTGCGGAAAAACATTTCTGTTTCTGTTCGTTACTAGGAATTTTTTTGTTGCAGGATTGTACGTTGCCGTTACTAAATCTACTGCTTGATTGATGTACATGGTATTGTCTCTAATCGCCAAGTCAGTGGCCCCCGGAGCTTTTATAAAGTGCATCCGGATTGGATTTTTCGGATCTGCATAATCGTAAACATGAAATCCTTTGTTTACGTCGTTTACAAACATCAAATCGTCTTTTATATATATTTTTCCTGATTTAATGACGGGTTGCGCGTTTTGAAAAGCAATCGAACTTTCCAAAGCGCTGCGGGCAATAATCACTGGTTTGTATTCTTGCCGAGTAAATTCGCCGTTATCTGTAGTTGGCCAACAGGAAATAAATAAAAACGAAACCAGCAGGAGAAGTACTATTTTTTTCATTGCGAAATGTTTTTATAAATATAACAAAAAGAGTATTTGGTTGCGTGTAGCGCGTGTTAATTTTAGGTAAAGAAGTTTTGGTATTTGTAAGCGTTAATCTATAATTTTCAATTTCTAGAAAACGAGCTGCTTTCAATCCCGCTATTTTGTTGAAGTATTGTTACGAGTTATTCCAAATCACTTCTTTCAATGTTGTGGATTTCGAATGTTTTTTCGCTTCCAGATTGCTTAATTATTTTTAAAGTAGTGTTGTCTAATGCAATTATTTTCACATTTTCAAATTTTATAGCAGTACTAATGAATCTATTTATTTTGATGTTCATACCCAAGGCATTCCATTCCACATAATTTTTATACCAAAACATTTGACTGAAATATATAAATTGGCATAAGTAACCTATTGATGCTAACATTCTATTCGTTCTTTTGTATTCAAATTCAAAAATTTCAAATCCACCAATTAGAATACAAACGAGAGAAAGTACCATTAAAAGTGACGTCCATTTTTTAAAGGTCAAGTGATTGAAGTGTATTTTTTTCATTACGTTCAGTTGTTGTTAATTACTAGCATTTTGAGGGTTTTGATGAAAGTCTGCGGCTTTCTCATTTTTTAAATTAATTCAAGTTCTAAAAATTGCACAAATTCACAAAGAGCCGATAGCTTTACGACACCAAAAAGACCATTTCAGTGTTAACATGCAATGAAATGGTCTCAATTGTAAGCATGGATTTTTTAATCAATCAAACATCTTCTTGTCTTACTTTGATTAAATATCTTTTTCAAAATACAAGTGAATATAAATGGCAGAACCAAAATTTGTTGAGGTTGATGTAGTGAATCGATATCCTTTTGCTGCATATTCATCTAGTTTTTCCTGAATTTCTTTTTTTGAATCATTGGCAATGTGCTTTGAATCTAAAGTCAATTTAGAGTAATAAATTAAACTTTCTACTTTGTATTCTTTCATAATAGGTTTTTGGTTAATTAAATAATGTGCAAACTTGTTATGTAAATATAGTTGGTTTTTATTACAAAAAAAATGTTTTTTCTTGTGGTGTAAAATGAACTTAAACCCAATACAGAATTCATTTGT
The DNA here is from genome assembly GCF_015751645.1 of Flavobacterium sp. CG_9.1. NCBI lineage: Bacteria > Pseudomonadati > Bacteroidota > Flavobacteriia > Flavobacteriales > Flavobacteriaceae > Flavobacterium > Flavobacterium sp. CG_9.1. Next base: position 468 of record NZ_JADOVC010000041.1, on the reverse strand, counting down.
AACAAATCAAGGGATTTTTTTACTCAAATACCTGTGAAAAGCAGCCGTTTTGTAACTTTTTAATATGTTCTTAAGTTCATAAATTGCATAATGTCAGAGCTATTTTGCGTTATCAGAATTACAAATATGTGCGGTCAGGGATTATTGAGCTATTACGTGGAACGAAGCAATCATAACCAGTATTTTCTTTTTATTATGGGTTATAGTTGTGGGCACGGATTGCAAATCCGCGCTACCGGGGATAAAGAAGCCGAAATTTTCTATTATCACTAAACTTCAAAGGAAGCAAAAATCTTCGGTTTAACACCAAACCCGCCATATTGCCAAACCGATTTTATCTGGCGTATTTTATCCAGCAATTCTTTTCAAATTTATATTTTGAGGTGTTCGGATAATTACTTATACTTTTTATGTAAATTTAAAGAATGGAAAAATTTACAGGAGAAAGTATTTTAGAATTCACCGATA